>NZ_JBFAET010000046.1:0-56960 GCF_040642095.1 Streptomyces sp. NPDC020362 | reverse complement strand
TGCGAGCGCCGCACCACCTAACCCGAGGGGGCCCGGTCCGTCGACCGGGCCCCCTCGGCTTTCCCCTCCGTATCAGAACCCCCCGATCCCCCCCGGATCCCCCTCAAGAAGTTCTGACGCCGGACACGACAGGCGGAGCGGGGAAAGGGTTGTACGGGCTTCAGGATTTTTCCCGGGGGCTGCCGGGAATCAGCGGACCCGGACCGACAGCGGCTTGGACGCGGTCCTGCCGTCGACGACGCGGACGACCTCGACGCCGGCCCGCCTGAACCTGTCGGTGAGCCGGTAGCGGTCGTGGCGGACGGCGGTGGTGACGGGCAGCGACTTCCAGTGGGTGCCCTCCTTCACCTGGAGGGTGACCGTGCTGCCCTCCCGCAGGCCGGAGGCACGGCCGCTGAAGGTGACGGTCCCGCCCTTCTTCACATGGGTGCCGCTCGCGGAGAGGGTGAGGGACGGCTTGGCGTGCACTGCCGGTGCCGCGCCGGCTGCCGCGGCGCCGCCCACGACGAGGGCGGCGGAGACGAGAGAGACGGCGGCAATTCGAGCCTTCACAGCGAACTCCTTGATTCCTGAATGGGTCGGGAATTCCTCCCGGCTCCCGGTCGGGGAGCACACCCATACAGACATGACCTGCAGGTTTCAGGGTTGCAGACTTTCTGGAATTTACCGAATTTACAGCTCTTCCACAGAAATAAGAGAATGCGCATGGATCCTGATCAGGCCTTATAAGAAAGGGCTGTGAAAGTCATATTGTCGCCTTCTTTCCTTCCTGTCCGCGCACCCTTCCGCCGCACCCGGTGGTCGTCACCGGATCACGTGCCGCACGAAGCGGCTCACCGTCTCAGCCAGCACCTCGCGGCCGTCGCGGGCCCACAGCTCGTCGTTGAACAGCTCGACCTCGACGGGGCCCGTGTAGCCGGCCGCCTCGACGTATCCCTTCCACTCCCGCATGTCGATCGCGCCGTCGCCGATCTGGCCCCGGCCGTTGAGAACGCCCTCGGGCAACGGCGTCGTCCAGTCGGCGAGCTGGAAGGCATGGATACGGCCGCCCGCGCCCGCCCGGGCGATCTGCTCGGGCGCCGCCTCGTCCCACCAGATGTGGTACGTGTCCACCGTGACGCCCACCTGACGGGCCGGGAAGCGCTCCGCGATGTCCAGCGCCTGGGCCAGGGTGGAGACCACACAGCGGTCGGCGGCATACATCGGGTGCAGGGGCTCGACTGCCAGCCGCACCCCGTGCCGCTCGGCGTACGGGCCCAGCTCGGCGAGCGCGTCGGCGACCCGCTCCCGCGCGCCGTGCAGGTCCCTGGAGCCGGCCGGCAGGCCGCCCGAGACCAGTACCAGCGTGTCCGTGCCGAGGGCCGCCGCCTCCTCGATCGCCCGCCGGTTGTCGGCCAGGGCCGCCGCCCGTGCCCCGGGGTCGATCGCCGTGAAGAAGCCGCCGCGGCACAGGGTCGTCACGGTCAGACCCGCGTCACGGACCAGCTCCGCGGTCGCCTCCAGGCCGTACGACCGCACCGGATCCCGCCACAGGCCCACCGCAGGGACACCCAACTCCAGGCAGATGCCCGCCAGTTCCGGAATCGTCAGCTGCTTCACGGTCATCTGGTTGATGCTGAGGCGTTCAAGACCGGTCACTGAGCCACTCCGTACAGGGCGAGCAGGGTCTTCATCCGTTCCTCGGCCAGCTTCGGATCCGGGAACAGGCCCAGGCCGTCGGCGAGTTCGTAGGCACGGGCGAAGTGCGGCAGGGAACGGGCCGACTGGAGGCCGCCGACCATGGCGAAGTGGTTCTGGTGACCCGCGAGCCAGGCCAGGAAGACCACTCCCGTCTTGTAGAAGCGGCTCGGGGCCTGGAAGAGATGGCGGGAGAGGCCGACCGTGGGATCGAGCAGAGCGCGGAAGCCCGCCGTGTCGCCGGTGTCCAGCACCCGCACCGCCTGCGCCGCCAGGGGGCCCAGCGGGTCGAAGACGCCCAGCAGCGCATGACTGAAGCCCTGGTCGTCGCCCGCGATCAGCTCGGGGTAGTGGAAGTCGTCGCCCGTGTAGCAGCGGACACCCTGCGGCAGACGCCGGCGCAGGCCGATCTCGCGCCCGGCGTCCAGGAGGGAGACCTTGATGCCGTCCACCTTGTCCGGGTGCGCGGCGATGACCTCCAGGAGGGTGCCGGTGGCCGTGTCGAGGTCCGGTGCGCCCCAGTAGCCCGCCAGCACGGGGTCGAACATCGGGCCCAGCCAGTGCAGAATCACGGGCTGGGCGGCCTGGCGGAGCAGATGGCCGTAGACCTCCAGGTAGTCCTCGGGGCCGCGCGCGGCGGCCGCGAGCGCCCTGGACGCCATCAGGACGGCCTGTGCGCCCGCCTCCTCCACGACCGCGAGCTGCTCCTCGTACGCGGCGCGGATCTCGGCGAGGGTGCCCCCGGTGATCTGGTCGGTCCCGGCACCGCAGGCGATACGGCCGCCGGCCGACCGGGCCTCGGCGCCGCTGCGGCGGATCAGCTCGGCCGCACCCGCCCAGTCCAGGCCCATCCCGCGCTGGGCGGTGTCCATCGCCTCCGCGACGCCCAGTCCGTGCGACCACAGGTGGCGGCGGAAGGCGAGGGTGGCGTCCCAGTCGACGGCGGCGGACGAGTCCGGCGACGCGTCCGCGAAGGGGTCGGCCACGACGTGCGCCGCCGAGAAGACGGTACGGGAGGTGAAGGAGGTGCCCGGGGTGGGCGCGACGGGATCGGCACGCGGCTCGTAAGCCCTCAGGTGCCCCTCGGAGTCCGGCAGCCGGATGGTCACAGCGCCAGCTCCGGTACGTCGAGGCGCCGGCCCTCGGCCGAGGACCTCAGGCCCAGCTCCGCGAGCTGGACGCCCCGGGCGCCGGCCAGCAGGTCCCAGCGGTAGGGCGCGTCGGCGTAGACGTGCTTGAGGAACAGCTCCCACTGGGCCTTGAAGCCGTTGTCGAACGCGCCGTTGTCCGGAACCTGCTGCCACTGGTCGCGGAAGACCTCGGTGGCCGGGACGTCCGGGTCCCAGACGGGCCGGGGCGTGGCCGAGCGGTGCTGGACGCGGCAGGTGCGCAGGCCGGCGACGGCGGAGCCCTCGGTCCCGTCCACCTGGAACTCGACCAGCTCGTCACGGTTGACCCGCACCGCCCACGACGAGTTGATCTGCGCGATCGCGCCGCCGTCGAGTTCGAAGACGCCGTACGCGGCGTCGTCGGCGGTGGCGTCGTAGGGCTTGCCGTCCTCGTCCCAGCGCTGCGGGATGTGGGTGGTGGCCAGGGCCTGGACGGAGGTCACCCGGCCGAACAGCTCGTGCAGCACGTACTCCCAGTGCGGGAACATGTCGGCGACGATGCCGCCGCCGTCCTCGGCGCGGTAGTTCCAGGAGGGGCGCTGGGCGGGCTGCCAGTCGCCCTCGAAGACCCAGTAGCCGAACTCGCCCCTGACGGACAGGATCCGGCCGAAGAAGCCGCCGTCGACGAGCCGCTTCAGCTTCAGGAGGCCGGGGAGGAAGATCTTGTCCTGGACGACGCCGTGCCTGATGCCCTTGGCGTGGGCCAGACGGGCGAGCACGAGGGCGCCCTCCAGCCCCGTGGCCGTGGGCTTCTCGGTGTAGATGTGCTTGCCGGCCGCGATCGCCCCCCTGATCGACTCCTCGCGTGCCGAGGTGACTTGGGAGTCGAAGTAGAGGTCGACGTCCGGGTCGGCGAGGACGGCGTCCACGTCGGTGGAGACGTGCTCCAGGCCGTGCCGTTCGGCGATCCGCCTGAGCGCGTGCTCGCGACGGCCGAGCAGGATCGGCTCGGGCCACAGCACGGTGCCGTCGCCGAGGTCGAGGCCGCCCTGCTCCCGCAGGGCCAGGATCGAGCGGACGAGGTGCTGGCGGTAGCCCATGCGCCCGGTCACGCCGTTCATGGCGATCCGCACCGTCTTGCGTGTCACGTCAGTCCCTTCGTGGGCGCCCGCGCCCCCTCGACATCAGCAGCGTCATCGTCCTCAGTGGCCGGTGCAGAGCCGGCAGCGACGCGCGCAACGCGCGCAACTCCTGTAGCAAGCGCTTTCCATCCGAGGGGAAACTAGCCTCCGGCCGAGGGGCGCGACAAGGGCCGGACTCCTACGAGTTGTTCGAGGGGGCGAACAAACCGGGTGGTTGGCCTTATGGTCTGCTCGACACCGCACGGAACCGTGACCGTGCCCGGCCTGTCTACGAGGACGTACGAGCACCCCCTGCACCACCACAGCACGACCGGAGGACGACGAGATGACGGTGACCCTTGCGGATGTGGCAGCCCGCGCACAGGTCTCCCCGGCGACGGTGTCGCGCGTGCTGAACGGCAACTACCCGGTCGCCGCGTCGACCCGCGAGCGGGTGCTGCGGGCGGTGGAGGAGCTGGACTACGTCCTCAACGGCCCGGCCAGCGCCCTCGCCGCCGCCACCTCGGACCTCGTCGGCATCCTCGTCAACGACATCGCCGACCCCTTCTTCGGGATCATGGCGAGCGCGATCCAGGCCGAGATCGGGGGCCCGGGCGGCCGGGCCGGCGGCGAGCGCCTGGCCGTCGTGTGCAACACGGGCGGGTCGCCGGAGCGCGAACTGACCTATCTCACTCTCCTGCAGCGGCAGCGGGCCGCCGCCGTGGTGCTGACCGGCGGGGCCGTGGAGAACGCGCCGCACTCGGCGGCGGTGGCGGCGAAGCTGCGCAAGCTCGCCGACGCCGGGACCCGGGTGGTGCTGTGCGGGCGCCCGCCGGTGGCGGACACCGCGGCCATCGCCCTGACCTTCGACAACCGCGGCGGCGCCCGAGCGCTGACGGACCATCTCATCGGCCTCGGCCACCGCCGCCTCGGCTACATCGCGGGCCCCGAGGAGCGCACGACCACCCGGCACCGCCTGGAGGGCCACCGCGCCGCGCTGCGGGCGGCCGGCATCGAGGAGGACCCCGTCCGGACGGTGCACGGCCGCTACGACCGCCGGTCCGGTCACGAGGCCACGCTGGAGCTGCTGCGCCGGGACCCGTCGCTCACCGCGATCGTGGCCGCGAACGACTCCGTGGCCCTCGGCGCCTGCGCCGCCCTGCGGGAGTCCGGCCTGCGCATCCCCGAGGACGTCTCGGTGGCGGGCTTCGACGACCTGCCCTTCAGCATCGACGCGGTGCCGTCCCTGACGACGGTGCGCCTGCCGCTGTCGGAGGCGGGCGCCCGCGCCGGACGCATCGCGATGGGCCGGGAGGAACCGCCGCCCGGGGGGATCGCCTCGGTGCGCGGGGAGTTGATGGTGCGCGGGTCCTCCGGAGTGCCGCGCGCCTGAGGAGCCGCCGGTGAAGGACGGCCGGTGCCTTCCGGCACAGGCATGGACGGGCGTACCCCGTGGGACTAGCCTCGGAAGCACCGTGTCTCTGACCGGGTCAAGCATCCGGGGGCGATCATGAGCGTCCAGGACGTCCGCGCCTTCAACCGGTTCTACACCGGCGTCATCGGCGCCCTCGACTACGGCCGTCACCTGTACACGCCGTACACCCTCACCGAGGCCCGTGTGCTGTACGAACTCGCGCACTCCGGGCATCTGGACGCGGCCGACCTGCGCGGACGGCTCGCGCTGGACGCCGGCTATCTGAGCCGCATCCTGAACAGGTTCGAGGAGACGGGGCTGGTCGAGCGCGGGCCGTCCGCGGCGGACCCGCGGCGCAGGAGCGTCGCGCTCACCGCGCGCGGGCACGAGACCGCCGGGCTGCTGGACGAGCGGGCACGGGAGACGATCGGGGCGCTGCTGGACACCGTGGCGCCCGAGGAGCGGCCGCGCCTCGCGGAGGCGATGCGGACCGTCCGGGCCATCCTCGGGGACGAGCCGCCACCCGGTCCCGGGGAGGCCGTCCTGCGCGAGCCGCGCCCCGGCGACCTCGGCTGGATCGTGCAGCGCAACGCGGCGCTGTACGCGTCCGAGTACGGCTGGAACGCCGACTACGAGGGCCTGGTGGCGCGGATCGTCGCGGACTTCGCCGAGGACCACGACCCGCATCTGGAGCGGGTGTGGATCGCGGAGCTGGACCTGCGGCCGGTCGGGTGTGTCATGTGCGTGCGGGACGACGTGCCGGGCACCGCCCGGCTGCGGCTGCTGCTGGTGGAGCCCGACGCGCGCGGGCGCGGCATCGGCGACCGGCTGGTGCGGGCCGTCGTCGACTTCGCGCGCGGCGTCGGCTACCGCGACCTGGTGCTGTGGACCAACGACGTGCTCGGCAGCGCCCGCCACCTCTACCAACGGCACGGCTTCGGGCTCGTCGCCGAGAAACCCCACCGCTCCTTCGGCAAGGATCTGATCGGCCAGGACTGGCGATTGGATCTGCACCGATCGGGCACCTGACGAGTAGGGTCCACAATCATGAAGCTGGCGTTCTCCACTCTTGGCGTCCCCGGCCTGCCCGTCCCCGAGGTCCTGGCGCTCGCGACCGCGCACGGCTACCACGGCGTCGAACTGCGCGCGCACCCCGAGGAACCGGTGCACCCGGGCATCAGCCCCGCCGCGCGGGCCGAGACGGCCGCACTGTTCAAGGAGGCCGGGGTCGAGGTGCTGGGCCTGGGCGGATACGCCCGCGTCGCCGCACCCGGCGACGACACCCCCGTCCTGGAGGAGGTCCGCCGACTCCTCCAACTGGCCCACGACCTGGGTGCTCCGTTCGTCCGGGTCTTCCCCGGGGCCGACCCGGACCGCCCCCGCGAGGAGTCCGACGCCGTCGCCGCCCGGCGGCTGGGCGCCGCCGCCGAGGACGCCTCCGCGCTCGGCGTGCGGATCCTGCTGGAGACCCACGACTCGCACCGCACCGGCGCCGACGCGATCCGCGTCCTCGGCCCGGTCGGCCACCGGCAGGTGGGCGCGCTGTGGGACGTGATGCACACCTGGCTGGGCGGCGAGCAGCCCTCCGACAGCTACGCGGCCCTCGCCCCGCACCTCGGATACGTCCAGGTCAAGGACATCGCCTCGGTCGAGGACACCACCCCGCTCCCGCTCGGCGCGGGCGTCCTGCCGCTCACCGAGTGCGTGGACGTCCTGTCCCGGCACGGCTGGGACGGCTGGCTGTGCTGGGAGTACGAGAAGCGCTGGTACGAGTCGGCCGCCCCGCTCCCGCCCTTGCTGGGCGCCGGCCGGGAGCGCCTCGTCCGGCTGCTCAACGACGCCGCGTGAGGGTGCCCCGGCAGGCGGCACGGGCCCGGTAGTCCGCCGACTCCGGCGCAGGCGGCACGGGCCCGGTGATTCGCCGGGCTCCGGTGCAGGCGGCGCGGGCCCGGTAATTCGCTGGCTCCGGCGGCGGACGCCCCGTTAGCCTCCCCCGGTGACTCCGCCGCCCGCCCCGCCACGCCCCGTCCTGCCCTCATGAGCCTGACGCGCTCGCTCATCGACGTCAGACCCCTGCGCACCTCGCCCGTCTTCCGGCGGCTGCTGATCGGGCGGACCGTGTCCGTGCTCGGCGGGTTCATGACCATGGTGACGGTCATGTACCAGGTGTGGGACATGACCCGCAGCACGGCCTGGACCGGCTCCGTCGGACTGGCGCAGGCGCTGCCGCTGGTGGTGTTCGGCCTGTTCGCGGGGGCCCGGGTGGACCGGGCGGACCGGCGCCGGATCTATCTGACGGCGACCGTGGGCCAGGCAGCCTGCTCCCTGCTGCTGGCCGTGCAGGGTTTCACCGGGCACGTCCCGGTGGCGGCCGTTCTCGCGCTGGTCGCCGTGCAGTCGGCGTTCGGCGCGCTCGGCGCACCGGCGGCCGGCGTCTTCGTGCCGCGTCTGCTGCCCAAGGACCAGGTGGCCGCCGGGCTGGCCCTGAACCAGATCACCGGGCAGTCGATGATGCTCCTCGGCCCCGCCCTGGCCGGGGTGCTGCTGGGCTGGCTGGGCATCGGCACCTGCTATCTGCTGGACGCCCTCAGCTTCGGACTGGCCTTCTACGGCGCCTTCGGGCTGCCGGCGCTGCCGCCCCGGGGCGAGCCGTCGCGGGCGGGGCTGCACGGGGTGCTGGACGGGCTGCGGTTCCTGGCCGGGCACCGGGTGGTACGGGGTGCGCTGATCACGGATCTGGCCGCCACCGTGCTGTCGTTCCCGGCGAGCCTGTTCCCGCTGGTCAACGCCGAGCGGTTCGGGAACGACCCGCGCACCCTCGGCCTGTTCCTGTCGGCGCTCGCGGTCGGCGGCATCGCGGCAACCGCCCTGTCCGGCGCCGTGACCCGGCTCGGCCGACCGGGCACGGTGATGCTGTGCACCTCCGCCGCCTGGGGCGCGGCCCTGGTCGCCTTCGGTCTGTCGACCGACCCCTGGACCGGCCTCGCACTGCTCGTGCTGGCGGGGGCGGCGGACGCCACCTCGGTCGTCTCCCGTTCCACGCTCGTGCAGACGCGTACTCCGGACGCGCTGCTCGGCCGGGTCACGGCGGCCGAGCAGATCGTCGGGCAGGCGGGCCCCAGCCTGGGCAACGTGCGCGGCGGTCTGATCGCCGGCTGGAGTTCCGGCACGACCGCCCTGGTCTCCGGTGGCCTGCTGTGCGTGCTCGCGGTGGCGGCGGTGGCCGGGACGACACCCGAGCTGCGGGACGCGGGCACCGGGGCGGACGGGCCGTGAACGGCCCCGGGCCGTGGTGAACGCGCCCGGGCCGTGCCGTGTGCCGCCACGGCCCGCTCCCCGGTGTGCGCGGCCTCGTCACAGCCGCCGGGCGCAGCCCACCGGTTCGTTCCCGCCCAGCTGCACGTACAGGACCGTCGAGGCGGGGCAGGAGTCGCGGTCGGTGACCGCCTTCGTGACCCGGTACTGGGGTGCGCGGCGGCCGGAGCCGTTGCAGGCGGTCTCGCGGACCTGGCCGTCGCCCGAGTCGTAGACGCAGTCCCCGGGGACCGTGCGCGGGCCGCCTCCGCCCCCGGGGTCGCCGGGGTGCGGGGCTTCCAGGTTGCGCATGCAGGCGTAGCCCCGGGGAATCGCGCCGTCGCCGTCCTCGTCGTCCTGCGGCCGCTGTTCGCTGATGTGCAGCACGAAGTCGGTGAGCGGCGGGCACAGGGGGCCGTCGGTGACCGTGCCGTCGTAGCGGGCGACGACCCGGGCCGCGGCCCGTTCGCTCGCGCAGGGCACCTCGGTGAAGCTGGTGGTGCCGAAGGAGCTGCACTCGCCGACCGCGAGGAACTGGGCACCGTAGCCGGACGGGCGGACGGGGGTGGGCCGGGCGTCGCCCACCGGGGCGTCCGCCGGGCCCTGGCACCCGGTGAGCAGGGTGGCCAGCGTGGCCAGGGCGAGGGCGCGGGCGGTCGGCAGCAGCCGGCCCGCCACCCCCACGGCACCTTTCCTGCGCATCGCACTTCCCCCCGGACGCCCCGGTCCAGCGTGACCCTCGGCAACGGGCCACGCCAGACATGCGGGAGGGTTTCCCCCTTTGGTGGGAGTGTGCCCGGTGTGCGACGTACGTCTAGTACGTCAGCCCGTGGCCGAGCGGGTACAGCACCTGCCCCGGATCGTCCGCCCGCTGCACCGGCACCGGGAGCCTGCCGCGCGGGTCCACCCGGCCGGCGATCACCCGGGCGGCGGCCCGCAGTTCGACGTCGGTCCAGGAGTAGGAGGCCAGATACCCCTTGACGGCCGGGAGCTGAGCGACGTCGTAGGGGTTCCTGATGGCGACGGCCACCACCGGTCTCCCGGTGGCGAGCAGCCGCTCCACCAGGGGCCGCTGGCTGCTGTTCGCCGTGACGTTGTACGTCCCGACGACCACGGCGTCCGCGTCCTGCGCGGCCGCCTCCGCCCTGGCGATGGTGGCCGCCGAGGGTGCGGTGCCGGTGGACAGGGCCGTTGCGGTGAAGCCCAGTTCGGTGAGGGCGGCGGCGAGGACGCCGGTGGGCGGACCGGTGGTGCCGGACGGGGAGTCCGGGTCGGCGCCGACGACCAGGATCCGGCGTACTTCGCTGTGGTCGAGCGGGAGGATGCCGTCCTCGTTGACCAGCAGGGTGGTGGTCCGCTCGGCGATCCGGTCGGCGGTGGCCAGGTGGGACTTGGTGCCCACCGCGCCGTCGACGCCGGCCCGGGTGACGTGGGCCCGGTCGAGGAGTCCGAGCCGGGCCTTCAGCCGCAGGATCCGCAGGATCGATTCGTCCAGGCGGGCCTCGGTCAGCTCGCCGATCCGCACGGCCTGCAGGACCGCGCGCCACGCCACGTCGAGCGAGGGCGGATTGAGCAGCTGGTCGACACCGGCCTTCAGGGCCAGCACCGGGACCCGGTTGTCGCCGTACTTGGTGCGCACGCCCTCCATGCCGAGCGAGTCGGTGACCACGACCCCGTCGTAGCCGAGTTCGCCGCGCAGGATGCCGGTGAGGATCGGGTGCGAGAGGGTGGCCGGGTCGCCGGAGTCGTCGAGGGCCGGGAACTGGATGTGGGCGGTCATGATCGAGTCGATGCCCGCCGCGATCGCGGCCCTGAAGGGCACCGCGTCCAGCGTTTCCCACACCTCCCGGCTGTGGGTGATGACCGGGAAGCCGGTGTGGCTGTCCACAGCGGTGTCGCCGTGCCCCGGGAAGTGCTTGGCGGTGGCCGCGACCCGGGCGGCCTGATAGCCCTTCACCTCGGCCGCGACCAGGCCGGCCACCTCCTCCGGGTCGGCCCCGAAGGACCGCACGCCGATGACCGGGTTGGCCGGGTTGACGTTCACGTCGGCGTCGGGCGAGTAGTCCTGGTTGATGCCCATCGCGCGCAGTTCGGCGCCGGAGATACGGCCGAGGGTGCGGGCGTCGCTCCGGGAGCGGCCGGCCCCGATCGCCATCGCGCCCGGGAACAGCGTGGCCGGCTTGCCCACCCTGCACACTATGCCGTGCTCCTGGTCGGTGGTGATGAGCACCGGCAGGCCGCGCGGCTGCTCCAGGGAGGCCAGCTGGATGCCGTTGGAGAGCTCGGCGATCTGGTGGGGATCGCGGGTGTTGTGGGCCCAGGTGAAGTAGATGATGCCGCCGACCCGGTACTTCTCGATCAGCTCGGCGGCCGTGCGGACCCCGATCTCCTTGAGGTTGGCGTCGATGTCGGCCTGGTCGGGGTCGGTGGCGGAGTGGCCGTAGACGCGCATCACGAAGAGCTGGCCGACCTTCTCCTCCAGCGTCATGCGGGAGATGTGGGCGCGCAGTCGGCGCTCGTTCGGGGTGGCGGCGTGGGCGGTGGCCGGTACGGTCAGCGCGGCGGTGAGGCCCGCAGTGGCGGTGAGGACGGTCCGTCTGGACGGCCGTGCGGTGTTTCCCGTGCTTCCCGTGCTGTTGTCGTGCACGTGCGCTCCTTCCAGAGGAGAACCGCTGAAGGAAACTTCCGAGGAATCACGATTATCCGGGAAGTTTCTTTCCGTCAAGACAATGCACAGTAAGCCAGGATGGGGCCGCCACCGGCGCATGGGAGGGGGGCGCGCCGGTGGCGGTGGGCTGTCGGGCGTGGTGCGGCGGAGAGGGTGCGTCGGCGTTTCGCGGCCTGCGGCGAGGGCCGACACCGCACCACGGACTCGTCCGGCAGCCTGAACATTGGACGGACGGGGGCCGCGACGGGTTCCCGTGCCGGGTTCCCGTGCCGGTGGGTCGGCCCGGGCGACAGCGGCCCTCCCGGGCGGGCAGGGACCGGTGCAGTACATGGACATGATGCACATGGCCGGCATCCGGCCCCTCGCCGCCGTCGCGCCGATGGCCACCCTCCTGCGCCGATGGCCGGCCCCCTGCAGCGGGGGCCGGCACCGGGGGACCTACGGGCGCAGCGCGCGCTCGCGCTCCACGTCCCGCGCGTCCAGCTTCGCGTCGTAGCCGGCCAGCGGCTTCGCCGCGGACGGGTCGGCCTCGACCGCGGCCGGGGCGGCCCCCGCCCACTCCAGGATGCGGGCCGTGGCCAGCGTCTTCTGCTCGGGCACCAGGCCCGCCACGTTCGCCCCGTGGTTCATGCCGGGGGCCGTGAAGACGTACGAGTCACGGGCGCCCGCGCCGAGACGGAAACGCTCCGAGCCCCACGGGTCGTTCTGGCCGTACACGAAGAGCATGTGCCGGGCGCGGTGGCGGACCCAGGTGTCCACGTCCCGCATCGCGCCCGGACGGAAGCGCATCGGGATGGAGCGGGGCACGAGGTTGCGCGGCGGCTGGTAGCCGTACCGGATCAGCCTGGGCTCGATGGAAGGGAAGTGAATGGTGGGCGCGCCCAGCTGGGTGGCCGCCTGGTAGTAGTACGGGGTGTACTGCTCCAGCCCCTGGTCGGTGTAGGCCAGGAAGCCGGAGATGGTGTCGACCGAGTCCCAGATCGCCTGGTCCGTGGCGTGCGGCGCATCCGCCGGGACGGAATCGCAGTCCTTCAGCAGGCTGTACTGCCAAAAGCCCCAGACGTAGTCGAGTACGACCGCCTCGTAGGCCTTGTCCAGGCCGCCGATGGTGTCGAAGGTGTAGCCGTGGTCGGCGGCGTACTGGGCGTACTTCTTCTCCAGCGGCCCACGGCGCACCAGCGCCTCCCGCTGGACGGCGTTCAGCCGGTCGCGGCACTCCTTGGTGCCGACCTTGGTGAAGAAGCGGTCGTAGGCCGAATCCTCGTTGTTCACCACGTCGTTGGGGGCGACGTAGGCGACGACGCCGTCCATGTCGTGGGGATAGAAACGCTCGTAGTAGGTGGCGGTCATGCCGCCCTTGGAACCGCCGGTGGCCAGCCAGTTGGCGGAGTACACCGGCTTCAGCGCCTCGAAGACGCGGTGCTGGTCGCTCGCCGCCTGCCAGATGTCCAGCTTGGACCAGTCGGCCGGGTCGGGGCGGGAGGGCGTGAAGAACCGGTACTCCAGAGAGACCTGGTTGCCGTCCACGATCCGGGTGGGCTCGCTGCGGGACGGGTTCGTGGAGACGTTGTAGCCGCTGGTGTAGAAGACCGTCGGGCGGCTGGTGTCCTTGTGCAGCACGGTGATCCGCTGCTGGAAGGTGCCACGGTCCGGGTGGCGGTGGTCGACCGGCTGGGTGTAGTTCAGGACGAAGTAGCGGTAGCCGGGGTACGGCTTCTCCTGGACCAGGCTCATGCCGGGTATCGCCAGGAGCCGGTCCTTGATGTCGGTGAGCCCTGGCTGTGCCGGCTGCGCGGCGGTGGCCGCGCCCGCCGTGCTCAGCGTGCCGATGAACACCGCGAGCGCCAGCAGCCATCTGAGCGCCTTGCGCATGCGTACTCTCCCCTGTGAGACAGATGTGCGCCGGAAGCTATCCGAGCAACTGCCGTCACACCAGGGGATATTGGAAGGTTGGCGCGGTCAGCACAGAATCCAGCCGGAGCTGACCGAACGGCCGCCCACCGAGCCCTTCAGCCACACACAGCGGTGTCCGGCGTGGACCGTCACCGGGCCGGCCAGCAGCCGGTACTCGCCCTTGTCCACGACCGGCCGGTTCCCCCGCGCCTGCACGCTGACCGACATCACGCGTCTGGCCCCGGGCTTTTGGGCGACGGTGACGGCACAGACATAGCCGTCGCGCTTGTAGACGTGCACGGTGCCGGTACTGAAGGGCAGCGCCCGCACCTCGTGCCCGCCGCAGCCGCCGGCGGTCGCCGCCTGGGCGCTGCCGGGCAGCGCCAGGGCGAGCGCTCCGGATGCGGCCAGCACGGCCGCGCCGAGCGCCAGGCGCCGACGTATCGCACCACTGTCCACTGTCGTCCTCCCCGTACCGCCGTCGTGCACGGCCGATGGCCGCACTGATGTACGGACGCATGGCATGTACCGGATGGTTGCACGGCCGTCACCAGAACGCGCTGCCGGACCGCCCGGCCGGACCTGTCCCACGCGGACACACCGGCCCCATGAGGACACATCGCTCCTTTACGGATACACCGGCCCCATCGGGACACGCCGGTCTCATGAGGACACGCCGACCGGCTCCTCGGGTTCGGACTGGCCGACGAAGGTCCGCCACAGCTCCGCGTAGCGGCCGCCGCGGGCCAGGAGTTCCTCGTGGGTGCCGTCCTCCGCCACCCGGCCGCGGTCCATCACCACCACCCGGTCCGCACGGGCGGCCGTGGTGAGCCGGTGGGCGACCACCAGCGTCGTACGGCGGCCCGTGAGGCGGTCGGTGGCCTGGTTGACCTGGGCCTCCGTGGCCAGATCCAGGGCGGCCGTGGCCTCGTCGAGCAGCAGGACGTCGGGGTCGACCAGTTCGGCGCGGGCGAGTGCGATCAGCTGGCGCTGGCCGGCCGAGAGGTTGCGGCCGCGCTCGGCGACCTCGTGGAGGTAGCCGCCGTCGAGCCGGGCGATCATCTCGTGCGCGCCGACCGCCCGCGCCGCCGCCTCGACCTCGGCGTCGGTGGCACCGGGGCGGCCGTAGGCGATGGCGTCGCGGAGGGTGCCCTGGAAGAGGTACGCCTCCTGCGGGACGACGCCGAGGCGGTGGCGGTACGAGGTGAGGTCCAGGGTCCGTAGGTCGGTGCCGTCGGCGGTGACCCGGCCGGAGGTGGGGTCGTAGAACCGGGCCACCAGCTTGACCAGGGTCGACTTCCCGGCGCCCGTCTCGCCGACGAAGGCCACCGTCTGCCCGGCCGGGATCCTCAGGT
Source organism: Streptomyces sp. NPDC020362 (assembly GCF_040642095.1). Lineage (NCBI taxonomy): Bacteria > Bacillati > Actinomycetota > Actinomycetes > Kitasatosporales > Streptomycetaceae > Streptomyces > Streptomyces sp. NPDC020362. The sequence goes on along the minus strand of NZ_JBFAET010000046.1, from coordinate 42,429 downwards.
CGATGCCGGTCAGGGCCTCGTCGGCGGCCCCGTACGCGAAGTGCACGTCCTCGAAGGCGATGTCGCCGCGCAGGGAGAGGACGTCGAGGGGTTCGTCGGCGGACTTCGTGGAGGTCGGCTCGCGCAGCAGCTCCTGGATGCGGCCCAGCGAGACCGTGGCCTGCTGGTAGCCGTCGAAGACCTGGGAGAGCTGCTGGACCGGGGCGAAGAACAGGTCGATGTACAGGAGGTAGGCGACCAGCGCGCCCGTGGTGAGCGTGGCCGCCTCCACCCGGCCGGCGCCCGCGACGAGCACCGAGGCCGCGGCGACCGAGGACAGCAGCTGGACGAAGGGGAAGTAGACGGATATCAGCCACTGGCCGCGGATACGGGCCTGGCGGTAGCTGTCGCTGCGCTCGGCGAACCGCCGCCCGCCGTCCCGCTCGCGCCGGAACGCCTGCACGATCCTGAGCCCGGCCACCGACTCCTGGAGATCGGCGTTCACCGACGACACCCGCTCACGGGCCAGCTCGTACGCCTTCACGCTCGCCCGGCGGAAGAAGAAGGTGGCGACGATCAGCGGGGGCAGAGTGACGAAGACGACCAGGGCGAGCTGGACGTCGATCACCAGCAGGACGACCATGATGCCGAAGAACGTGACGACCGAGACGAACGCCGTGACCAGGCCGGTCTGCAGGAAGGTGGACAGGGCGTCGACGTCCGTCGTCATCCGCGTCATGATCCGGCCGGTCAGCTCGCGCTCGTAGTAGTCGAGGCCGAGCCGCTGGAGCTGGGCGAAGATCTTCAGCCGCAGCGCGTACAGCACCCGCTCGCCGGTCCGGCCGGTCATCCGGGTCTCGCCGATCTGTGCGACCCACTGCACCAGCACGGTGACCAGGCCCAGCAGGGAGGCCGCCCACACCGCGCCGAGGGCCGCCTTCGTGACGCCCTGGTCGATGCCGTGCCGGATCAGCACCGGCAGCAGCAGGCCCGCGCCCGCGTCCACGGCGACCAGCAGCAGGCTGAGGAGCAGGGGCGGGCCGAAGCCGCGCAGGAGGCGGCGCAGGCCGTAGGAGTCCTCGGGGCGGACCGCGCGGGCCTCGTCGATGTCGGGGGTGCCGGTGGCCGGGGGCAGCGCCTCCACCTGGGCGAGGAGTTCGGGAGTGGCCGGGGTGCCCGACAGTGTTGCGTTCTCGGCGTTCTTGGCCTCGCGGTCACCGGTCCACAGCCGCGGCGTGAGGCCGCGCTCGGCGTCGAACTCGGCGTCCAGCTCCTCGCGGACGGACGTGTCCTCCCGCGGCTCGGCCGGCAGGGCCCGGCCCGGGGAGACCCCGCCCAGCTCGTCCGGGTCGGTGAGCAGGCGGCGGTAGAGGGCGGAGCGCTCCTGGAGTTCCTCGTGGGTGCCGAGATCGGCGAGCCGGCCGCCGTCCAGGACGGCGATGCGGTCGGCGAGGTTGAGGGTCGAGCGGCGGTGGGCGATCAGAAGGGTCGTACGGCCCTCCATGACGTGCTTGAGGGCCTCGTGGATCTCGTGCTCCACACGGGCGTCCACGGCCGAGGTCGCGTCGTCCAGGACCAGCAGGCGCGGGTCGGTGAGCAGGGCGCGGGCGAGCGCGATGCGCTGGCGCTGGCCGCCGGAGAGGGTCAGGCCCTGTTCGCCGACCTTGGTGTCGTAGCCCTGGGGCAGCTCCGCAATGAAACGATCCGCCTGGGCGGCACGGGCGGCGGCCTCGATCTCCTCCTGGGTGGCGTCGGGGCGGCCGTAGGCGATGTTGCTGCGGACGGTGTCCGAGAAGAGGAACGAGTCCTCGGGGACCAGTCCGATCGCGGCCCTGAGCGACTCCAGGGTCAGCTCGCGCACGTCGTGGCCGCCGATCAGGACGGCGCCGTGGGTGACGTCGTAGAAACGCGGCAGGAGGAGGGAGACGGTGGACTTGCCGGAGCCGGAGGAGCCGACGACGGCGAGCGTCTCGCCCGGCCGGATCTCGAAACTGAGCCCCTTCAGTACGGGGCGCTCGTGCTCGTACCCGAACGACACGTCGTCGAACTCGACCGTCGCGGGCGCGTCGGCGGGCAGGGTCTTGGTGCCGTCCTTCATCGTCGGCTCGGTGTCGATCAGCTCCAGGACGCGCTCGGTGCCGGCCCGGGCCTGCTGGCCGACCGTGAGGACCATCGCGAGCATGCGGACCGGGCCGACCAGCTGGGCGAGGTAGGTGGAGAAGGCGACGAAGGTGCCGAGGGTGATGTGCCCGCGCACGGCCAGCCAGCCGCCGAGCGCCAGCATGGCGACCTGGCCGAGCGCCGGGACGGCCTGGAGGGCCGGGGTGAACCTGCTGTTCAGCCGTATGGTGCGCAGGCGTCCCGCGAAGAGCCGGCGGCCGACCTCCCGGAGCTTCCCGGTCTCCTGCTCCTCCTGCCCGAACCCCTTCACCACGCGTACGCCGCTCACCGCACCGTCGACCACGCCCGCGACGGCGGCGGCCTGGGCCTGCGCGTACCACGTGGCGGGGTGCAGCTTGCTGCGGCTGCGCCGGGCTATCCAGCCGAGGGCCGGGGCGACGGCCAGGGCGACCAGGGTCAGCGGCAGCGACAGCCACGCCATGATCGCCAGGGAGAGCAGGAAGAGCAGGACGTTCCCGATGGTCATCGGGAGCATGAAGAGCAGGCCCTGGATCAGCTGGAGGTCGCTGGTGGCGCGGCCCACCACCTGGCCGGTGGACAGCTCGTCCTGGCGGCGGCCGTCGAGGCGGGTGATCGTCTCGTACATCTCGGTCCGCAGGTCGTACTGGACGTCCAGGGCGAGACGGCCTCCGTAGTAGCGGCGTACGAAGGTGAGGCCGTAGACGAGGAGGGCCGCGCCGATCAGGGCGCCGGCCCAGGGGGTCATGGCGCGGCTGTGGGCGCCGATCACATCGTCGATGATCACCTTGGTGATCAGCGGGACGACGGCCATGACCGCCATGCCGGCGAGGGAGGAGCCGAGAGCGAGGATCACGTCCGTGGGGTAGCGCCAGGCGTAGCCCGCCAGCCGTTTTGCCCATCCCCGTTGCGCTGCCACGCTGGTGCCTTCCGTCAGAGTTCCTTCGACATGCTCTACCGGAAGACACCAACGCCGGCGGGGGCGGATTTCATCCCGCCGCAACAATTGCCGGGCACGGTCGCAAGGCGGCTGCCGCACCGCTGGGCCGGTCGCGCCCACGCGGCGGAGCCGCACATCGATACGGTCTCGCGCCCCTACGGGGTTTCTCGTACCCGGAGGTAATAGAACCGCGTCGTCTGGGCCGCGTTCTGGTTGTCGTCGCTGACCAGCAGGACCTTCAGACGGCCGGTACGGTCACGCCCCGTGATCGTCATGCCCTCGATGTTGTCCAGCAGGGGATTCGGCTGGGGCTGCTTGGCCGTCGCGCCCAGGGACGGGCAGGTGGCGATGTCGGTGAGCAGGGTCTTCTTGATGAGGCGGACGCCCGGCTGCCCCGTCAGGTTCTCGATGCCGCTGGTGTCCGTGGCGTGGCGGAGGTCGGCCTGGTAGAGGCGGACGGTGTTGCCGACGCCTGCGGTGAAGCCGCGTTCCAGGACGAGGAGGCGGCCGTCGGGGGTGGCCTGGACCTCCGGGACGCCGAGGCCCGCATCGGTGCGGTAGGCGTACTGGGCGGCCGGCTCGAAGCGGCCGTGGTGACGCCTCCACGTCTGGAAGCGGACTGTGCCGGCGGAGTCCCCGGAGATCGCGTACTCCATGGAGGCGAGCAGGGTACGGCCGCCGGGCAGCAGGGTCAGGCCTTCGAAGGTCTGGTTGCCCGTGGCGCGGCCGGCCGGGGCGACCAGGAGGGAGGAGGGGACCGGGAGGCGGTCGAGGATCTTCCCGTCGCGGGAGTAGCGGCGGACGGACGGCTCGGTCTCGGAGGTGATCAGCCGGGTGCCGTCGCCGTCGACGACGAGCCCCTCGGAGTCGAGGTCGGCGCCCATCTCGTCGGCCAGGTGGACGGCCGAGAGGGGCTGGAGGGTCCCCGGGTCCAGGCGGAAGAGAGAGGAGCGGTCCTCCAGTGCGGCGAGGGAGCCGTCCCGGTCCACCGCGAGGGCGGAGAAGTTGCCGACGAAGGTGCCCTGGTACGTCGTCTTGTCGAGCGCGTCGGAGAAGCGGTCGATCGAGACGGTGGGCGAACACGCGTTGCGGTCGGTGGAGTTGGCACTGGCGGGCCCGGCGGCGGACAGACAGGTGGCCGCCGCCAGGCCGGCGGTGAGGGCGGCGAGTACGGTTCTCAAACGCATGGGCGTCACCGTAGATCGCAACGGTGACGCCGGGGAGACCGCCTCGTGAAGGCTCAGCCCTGCGGCGGCACCGCCACGAACGCCTCGCTGGGCGCGCTGGTCGGGGTGTACCGCGTGACCGAGGCCGTCGTCGGCACCAGGTCCTTGTGGATGGCCTTGGCGACGTTCTGGATGGTGGTGACGCCGTAGTCCATGGTGCTGTTGTCCTGCGTCAGCACGGAGATCATGTAGTCGTGGCCGGCACCGTTGAAGGTGCCCAGGCTGTGCACCCGCCAGCCGTGCGTGGCGCGCTGCAGCCAGCCGTTCTTGACGTGCACGGCGACCGAGGAGGGCGCGCCGGCGGGCGTGCCCCAGCGCTGCGAGGAGATGACGTTGCCCATCAACTTCAGGATGTAGGCACGGGAGTTGTCGCTCAGTACGGAGTTCTTGGCGGTGACGAGCTTGAGCAGCTTCTGCTCGTCGGTGACGTTCTCCTGGGTCAGCCCCCAGTAGCCGTCCGCGCCCGGCGTGGTCTTCGTCATGCCGGCGGCGGACAGGAAGCCCTTGATCTTCGTCATGCCCAGCTGCTTCCACAGCTTGCTGGTCGCGTCGTTGTCGGACTGGGTGATCATGGCCGTGGCGAGCGACTGCTCGGTGCTCGTCAGGTACCGGTTGTGCTTCTTCGCATCCCACAGCAGCGTGGCGAGGACGGTGACCTTCACCGTGCTGGCCGAGTCGTACGCGCTGGTGGCACGCAGGGTGCAGGTGGTGCTGGTGCTGCGGTCGTACAGGCCGACCGCGACCGTGCCCTTGCGGTTCGCGAGCGCCGCAGTGATGTCCTTCTGCAGCTTGGCCGCCAGGCCCGCCTTGCCCGACGTGCAGCTGACGGCCGGCGGCGCCGCGGCGGCCGGGACTGCGGCGGCCACGGAGGGTATGAGCACCCCGGCGCCGAGAGCGGCTGTGGCCAGCACTCTGGCACGCCGGGATATCCGGTGAGTCATCGAAGCTTCCCCTTGAAACGTCGTGTTGGCGTCGCGTGGACGCCGTCGGGCGCACCCCTGCGCCTTGTGAAGTGACTCGCCGGGGTGGCCGAGAGTTGTACGCATGTTCCCAGGGCGGGAGTTCGAGGGGGCGAGGGGGTGAGCGGACGCGCGGCAGCATCACCAACATTCCGCCGCATACCGGACTTTCCGGAGCGGTTCGCTGAACTGAAAGCCTCTTCCCGCGTCTACCGTCCGGGCCCGTCGAACCCGGACCGAGGCGCCGACAGCTCCATCAGCGCCTCCCGGCACGACTCCAGGTCGGCCACATAGGGCGCCACCCCCGGGCGCTCGGTGCAGAACGTGACGTGCGCGGTGAGGAGGTCGTCGGTCGAGCCGCCCTCGGACAGCGAGACGTACGCCAGCACGGGCCATTCGCACCCCTGCGGCACGGCCGCGAGAGCCGGCCGCGCGTAGCCGACGGAGCGGCACAGCAGGGTCCGCGCCCGTTCCGGCCCCCCGCGGGGAAGGTCGTAGTCGGTCATGCCGCGGCCGTTCACGGTGGCTTCGTAGTGGATGACGTCCGTGAAACCGGAGCGTCCGGCGCCCACGTAACCAGAGCGCAGCTCCGCGAGCACGAGGGCGCCGTCGTCGAGGACCCACCCCGCACGCACCACGTCCCGGAACGGCGCGGGCACGTCGCCCTCCCGGGCCGGCAGGCCCTGCCCCAGGAACGCGGCCATCCGCCGATTGACTCTCACACTCGCCCCCTGAACGGCGCCCGCCCGACCGGTCCCGCCCCAACGCCGACCGGCGCTCACAGTACGGCGGTACCGTCGGCGGCCGCATCGCCGGAGCGGCCCTCCGCGCCTGCCGATCCGGCCGCCGGTGCGCCCTGCCGCGTGCCACGCTCGCCCTCATGACCGATACGGGCGGCAACCGGCGGTACGTCTTCCTCGACCCGGACGGCACGGGCTCGGACCAGGGCTGGGCCTGCATCGTCGTGGCGGCGGAGACCGGCGTGGTCTACCAGGTGCAGGGCGGAGGGTTCGGCTGTGTCCAGTACGCGCAGGAGGGCTGTCTGATCCCTCTGTTCGGGCAGGGGCTCGACGAGGAGCCGAAGGAGGCCTTCGTCGGTGAGCTGAAGGGGCGGGGAAGCAGGGGGCTGGACTGGCCGGAGGACCTGCTCGGCCGCCTGAGGGAAGCGGTCGCCTTCCACGTGTACGGCTCCGCGAACCGCGACGATCCGTTCCCCGCTCCCCTGGTCCTGGACGAGACACGCCTCGCCGAGATCGACGAGGCGTGGGGCCCGGTCGTGACACCGGACGGGCCCGGGGTGCTGGTCCGGGAGAACTCCGACCAGGACACCCCGGGGAACCGCACGGCCCTGGCCCAGGTGGGTCAGCCCAGGTGGGTCGGCGCGAACATGCGGAGCACGGCCGGGAGGACCACCACCGACGGGCCGGGGGACGACAGGGCCTTCGCGAGGTCCGTCTCCAGGGTTTCCGGGGTCGTGCGGATGCCGGGGACGCCGAAGGACTCGGCGAGGGCCACGTAGTCGGGGCGCGTCAGTTCCGTGGCGGTGGCCCGGCCGAAGGCGTCCGTCATGTACTCGCGCAGGATGCCGTAGCCGCCGTCGTCGACGATCAGCCAGGTGACGGGGAGGTCGTACTGGCGGGCGGTGGCCAGCTCGGCGATCGAGTACAGGGCGCCGCCGTCGCCGGACACCGCCAGTACCGGGCGGGTCGGGTCGGCCGCCGCCGCGCCCAGCGCCGCCGGGAAGCCGTAACCGAGGCCGCCGGCGCCCTGGGCCGAGTGCATGGTGTTGGCGCCCTGGGGATCGAACGCGGACCAGGCCCAGTACGCCAGGATCGTCATGTCCCAGAAGGAGGGGGAGCCGGCCGGCAGGGCGCGCCGGACGGCCGCCAACAGGTCCTGTTCCAGGGTCAGTTCCTGGGAGGCGATGCGCTCGCGGACGCGGGCCAGCACCGACCGTACGCGCTCGGGGGCGGTGGCGTCCGTCCGCTCCTCCACCGTCTCCAGCAGCGCCTGGAGCGCGAGCCGGGCGTCCGCGTGGATGCCCAGCGCCGGGTGGTTGGACTCCAGCTTGCCGAGGTCCGCCTCGATCTGGATCACCCGGCCGCGGGGCTTGAACGTGTGGTAGTTGGAGGACAGTTCGCCCAGGCCCGAGCCGACCACCAGGAGGACGTCCGCGTCCTCCAGGAAGTCCGTGGTGTGGCGGTCCTCCAGCCAGGACTGGAGCGAGAGCGGGTGCTCCCAGGGGAAGGCGCCCTTGCCGCCGAAGGTCGTGACGACGGGAGCGTCGAGCTTCTCGGCCAGCGCCCTCAGCTTTCCCGAGGCGTCGGAGCGTACGACCCCGCCGCCCGCGATGACCGCCGGGCGCGCGGCGTGCGACAGCAGGTGCGCGGCCACCGCGGTCAGTTCGGGGCGCGGGACCAGCTCGTCGGGGGTCGCGTCCGCCCCGGTGACCACCGGCAGGGTGGTCTCGGCGAGCAGCACGTCCTGCGGGATCTCCACCCACACCGGGCCGTGCGGGGCCGTCAGCGCGGACTTCCAGGCCGCCGCGACGGCGGAGGGGATCTGGGACTGGGTGCGGACGGTGTGGACCGACTTCACGACGCCCCTGAACGAGGCTGCCTGGTCCGGGAGTTCGTGGAGGTAGCCGTGGCGGCCGCCGCCCAGGCCCGCCGTCGGGACCTGGCTGCTGATCGCCAGGACCGGGGCGGAGGCGGCGGCGGCCTCCTGCAGGGCGGCGAGCGACGTCAGCGCGCCCGGGCCCGTCGAGAGCAGCAGCGGGGCCGCCTCGCCGGTGACCCGGCCGTACGCGTCCGCCGCGAAGCCCGCGTTGTTCTCCACCCTGAGGCCGATGTAGCGCAGGGAGGAGCGCCGCAGGGCGTCGAACATTCCCAGCGCGTGCTGGCCGGGCAGGCCGAAGACCGTGGTCGCGCCCAGTCCGGCCAGGGTCTCCACGACCAGGTCTCCGCCGTTGCGCCCCGGGGGCGGGTTCAGAGCGCTCGAGATCTGTGCCGCCGTCGGGCGGAGTACCAGGTCGTGGTCGTGAGTCACTGCGCTTACGCGTCCTTCCGGGCCGCCGCGATCTGGCGGCTCATGATGGTGGTCAGTTCGTAGGCCGTGTGGGAGGCCGCGACCGAGGTGATCTCGGCGTGGTCGTACGCCGGCGCCACCTCGACGACGTCCGCCGAGACCAGGTTGCACGAAGCAAGACCGCGCAGGATCTCCAGGAGTTCCCGGGAGGTCATGCCGCCCGCCTCCGGAGTGCCGGTGCCGGGCGCGTGGGCCGGGTCGAGGCAGTCGATGTCGATGGAGATGTACAGCGGGCGGTCGCCGATGCGCTGGCGCAGCTGGTCGGCCACCTCGTCGGCGCCGCGGCGGTAGATGTCCGCGGAGGTGACGATGCCGAAGCCCATCTTCTCGTCGTCGGTGAGGTCCTGCTTGCCGTACAGCGGGCCGCGGGTGCCGACGTGGGAGAGCGCCTCGGTGTCGAGGATGCCCTCCTCGACCGCGCGGCGGAACGGGGTGCCGTGGGTGTACTCGGCGCCGAAGTAGGTGTCCCAGGTGTCCAGGTGGGCGTCGAAGTGGAGCAGGGCGACCGGGCCGTGCTTCTTCGCCATGGACCTGAGAAGAGGCAGCGCGATGGTGTGGTCGCCGCCCAGGGTCATCAGGCGGGCGCCGGTGCCGAGCAGCTCGTCCGCCGCGGCCTCGATGGTCTCGACCGCCTCGTTGATGTTGAACGGGTTCACCGCGATGTCGCCACCGTCGGCGACCTGCGCCAGCGCGAACGGCGACGCGTCCTGCGCCGGGTTGTACGGGCGCAGCAGCCGGGACGCCTCGCGGATGGCGTTGCCGCCGAAGCGGGCGCCCGGCCGGTACGAGACGCCGGAGTCGAACGGCACGCCCACGACGGCGACGTCGGCGGTGCCGACCTCGTCCAGGCGGGGCAGCCGGGCGAAGGTCGCGGGTCCGGCGTACCGCGGGATGCGGGAGGAGTCGACGGGGCCGCGGGGGGTCTCGTTGCTGCTCATGATGAATTGCCTTCTTTCCTGCGCTTCGTCGCGCTTGTGCTGCTTGTCATACGACTCTACTGGTGAGCCGGGACCGGTTCGGACGCGAGTTCGGTGGATCGTCCCGCGAGGCGCTCGCGCCAGGTGGTGAGGACGGCCTCGTCGGTGGGCTTGGTGGCCAGGGATACGGCCAGGTAGGCGGCGAGGGAGGAGAGCAGGCCGTAGTAGACGGGCTCGTTGGCGAGGATGCCGTAGCCCGCCATCAGGCCGATCACGGCGAGGCCGCCGACGATCACGGAGGCCAGCGCACCCTGCACGGTGCCGCGCTTCCACAGCAGCCCGCCGAGAATCGGGACGAGCAGGCCGCCGACGAGGAGGTTGTAGGCGACGGTCAGGGCCTCGACGACGTTGTTCAGCGCGATCGCCGTGCCGATCACCGCGACGCCCATGATCAGGATGAAGGCGCGGTTGCCCCTGACCTCGTCGTGGGGGGCATGGTCCTCTCCGCCCCGGCGCACCACGCCCCGCAGCCGGGACCAGATGTCGTTGTTGGCGACGGTGGCGCAGGCGATCAGGGCGCCGGAGGACGTCGACATCACGGCGGCGAGGGCGGCGGCCAGCACCAGGCCGCGCACGCCGACGGGGAGTTCGTCCTTGACGATGGTGGCGAAGGCGTCGTCGGGGCTGCCGAGCTTGGGGTAGAGGACCTTGGCGGCGGTGCCGATGACGGCACCGGCGAGGGCGTAGGCCAGACAGTAGGTTCCGGCCACGGTGCCGCCCCACTTGGCGGTCCTGTCACTGCGGGCGGTGAACACGCGCTGCCAGATGTCCTGGCCGATGAGCATGCCGAAGGTGTAGATCAGCACGTACGTGAAGATCGTCTCGCCGCCGATGCCCAGCGGGTCGAAGTACGAGGTCGGCAGCTTGGCCCTCATCTCGGAGAAGCCGCCCGCCTTGACGACGGCGATGGGCAGCAGCAGGAGCAGCACACCGACCGTCTTGACCACGAACTGCACCATGTCCGTCAGCGTGATGGACCACATGCCGCCGAGGGTCGAGTAGGCGACGACGATCGAACCGCCGATGACGATCGCGACGGTGCGGTTCATGTCGAAGAGGACGTCGAAGATCGTGGCGTAGGCGATGGTCGAGGTGACGGCCAGCATGAGGGTGTACGCCCACATGACCACGCCGGAGATCACACCGGCCCGGCCGCCGTAGCGCAGGTCCAGCATCTCGGAGACCGTGTAGACCTTCAGCCGGGCGATGCGGGCCGAGAAGAAGACGCTCAGGGCCAGCAGACCGAGGCCGATGGTGAAGACCATCCAGGCGCCGGAGAGGCCGTACCGGTAGCCGAGCCCGACCCCGCCGATGGTGGAGGCGCCGCCGAGGACGATCGCGGCCATGGTGCCGGAGTACATGGCGGGCCCGAGGCGGCGGCCGGCCACCAGGAAGTCGCTCTTGGACTGGGCGCGGCGCATGCCCCACCAGCCCATGCCGAGCATGCCGACGAGATAGACGACGATCACTGTGTAGTCGACGGCCATGAGGGCCCTCCTTCGCGCACTGTCGGTGGCGTGTCGTGCAGAGACGTGGGGGTTTCCTGCGAAGAGGAGCGACGGCACTGGATTGCGGGGACATCCGCCCGTACCCGCGGCTGCCGTGCTGACTTGACACTAGGTGGCCGGAAAGCAGCTGCGAAGTGTACGTTTCATCCATTCGAAGCGGTACGGGGTGGAAGGAACGCACACCATGCCGGAGACGGTCGCCCCAGCAGTCCCACCGACCCCACCCGTCCCGCTGTCGGCCCTGCTGGCCCGCGAGGACCTGGCCCTGCGGCAGATCGCGGGCCCCTCGGACCCGGACATCGTGATCCACTGGGCGCACACCTCGGAGATGTCCGACCCGTACCCGTATCTGCTGGGCGGCGAGCTGCTGCTCACGGCCGGGGTGCACATCCCGGACGCGGCGGGCTCGGACGGGGGCGCCCCCGGTCAGGGAGGTGCCCGCGCTCGGGCGCAGTCGAGAGCGGGGGAGGATCCGGGGCCGGGGGACTACTTCGACGACTACGTCTCACGGATCGTGGCCGCGGGCGGGGCGGCCCTCGGCTTCGGTCTGGCACCCGTGCACGACACGGTGCCGCGCGCGCTGGTCGCCGCCTGCGAGGCCCACGGCCTGCCGCTCCTGGAGGTCCCGCCGCAGACGACCTTCTCCGGCGTCGCCCGCGCGGTCTGGCAGCTGATGGCGCAGGCCCGCCTGGCCGAGCTGCGCCGCGTCACGGAGGCCCAGCAGAGCCTCGCGGCGGCCGCCTCGCGCCCGGATCCGGTCCCCTCGGTCCTGCGCCAGCTGGCCCAGCGCCTGAGCGGCCACGCGGCCGTCCACGGCCCCGACGGCTCCGAGGTCGCGGCAGCCGGCCGGGAGCCGGCGGAGGGGGTCCGCGAGGCGCTGGCGGGCCTGGCGGCGGTGGTGCGCCCGACGGACCGCGGCACTGCGGGAGCGGACCACGAGCCGGACGGCTCCGCGGCGGCCACCGGCCCGGCCCCCGGCGACACCGCGTCCGTCACCCCCGGCCCACGTCCCACCGCCGCCCCCCGCTCCGCCACCGCCCCCACCTCCGCCACCGACACCCTCGGCGGCACCCACCTGGCCGCCTACGCCCTGGGGGCCGAAGGCGGGTTCGTCCTCGGTGTGGCCAGTACGCGGCGTGAGCCGGGCGATCACACCATCGCCTCCGTCGCCGCCGTCCTGCTGTCGCTGCTCGCCGGCGAGCACCACAGCGGTGCCGGTGCCGCACGGTCGTCCGCACTCGTACGGCTGCTCCTCGGCGCCGCGCCGGAGGCGGTCGCGCCGCTGCTGGGCGAGGGGCGGTGGGTCGTCGTGCACGCGCGGCCGGAGGGACAGATGCCGGATGCCGTGGCCGCCTCCGCACTGGGGGCGGCGCTGGGATCGCCGCTGGTGGACCTCGACCGGGACGTCGTACGGGTGCTGGTGTCCGCCGAGCGGGAGCCGCTCCCGCAGCCGGGCTGGACCCTCGGGGTCAGCGCCGCCGCCGGCCCGCGGGAGTGGCCGGCCGCCGACACCCAGGCGGCCCGCGCCCTGGCCCGTGCCCGCGCCACCCGCACCGCCCTGGTCCGGCACGGTGCCCGGCCGGGGCTGGAGGACCTGGTGCCGCCGGCGGACGCCGAGGCGCACGCCCGCGCGCTGCTCGCACCTCTCGCGGACCGGGCCGCGCTCGCCGACACCCTGCGGACCTGGCTTTCCCTGCACGGCAGTTGGGACCGTACGGCGGTGGCCCTGGAGGTGCACCGCAACACCGTGCGGCAGCGGATCGCCCGCTGTGCCGCGCTGTTGGACGCCGACCTGGACGATCCGGACGTACGCATGGAGCTGTGGTTCGCGCTGCGGCAGCGCTGAGTGACCCGTGTCCCAGGGGGCGATATGCCTGCGACGCGCCCCGCCCGCTGCCCCACAATGGGAGGCATGCCGATATCCGGGACACCCAGCCGCGCCCAGCTCGTCGACCACCTGGTGAGGACCCGTATCGCGGGGGACGTCGCCACGCCCCGCGAGAACAACCTCTCCCACTACCGCAAGCTGGCCAACGGCGACCGCCACTTCTGGTTCGGTCTGGAGCTGGGCGAGCGCTGGTCGGACGAGCAGGACGTGCTCGCGGTGATGGCCGAGCGGGTGGGTGTCAACGACGATCCCGAGTACCGGTACGGGCAGGACACCATCGACCCCGAGCTGACCGTGGACGCGCTGGAGCGCCTGGCCAGACGGCTGCGCAAGGCGGCGGACGCCCAGCAGCGGGTGCTGTTCGCGACCGGTCACCCGGGCGGCCTGCTGGACGTGCACCGGGCCACGGCCGCCGCGTTGCGCGCCGCCGGCTGCGAGATCGTCGTGATCCCGGACGGACTGCAGACGGACGAGGGGTACGTCATGCAGTTCGCGGACGTGGCGGTGCTGGAGCACGGTGCGACGCTGTGGCACACCCACTCCGGCGAACCGATGCGCGCGATCCTGACCGGACTTGAGCGCGCCGGGCGTGCGCTGCCGGACCTGGTGGTCGCCGACCACGGCTGGGCCGGATACGCCGGACAGCACGGCCTCGACTCCGTCGGCTACGCCGACTCCAACGACCCGGCGCTGTTCCTCGCCGAGTCCGAGGGCACCCTCCAGGTGGCGGTGCCGCTCGACGACCACGTGCTCAGCCCCCGCTACTACGACCCGATGACGGCGTATCTGCTGACGGAGGCGGGTCTCGCCTGAACCGGCGACGACCGCGGTGTGCGACCCCACCGGCAGGGCCGCACACCGTGCTGGGGTTGTGGTTCAGTCAGTAACCTCCGTTACCGCCGCCGCCATGGCCGCCGCCGTTACCGCCACCGCCGTAACCGCCGCCGCCGTTACCGCCACCGCCGTAACCGCCGCCGCCATTACCGCCACCGCCGTAACCGCCACCGCCGTGGTCGCCGCCGTAACCGCCGTGGTCGCCGCCGTAACCGCCGTGGTCGCCGTGGCCGCCGTAGCCACCATGGTCGCCATAGCCGTCATCGTCGTCGTTCCACCAGCTGCCGTGGTCGTGGTCGCCGTGGCCGCAGCTGTAGGAGCCGTGGTTGTAGGACGAGCTCGCCGAGGCGGTGCCTGCTGCACCTATCGCGGCTCCGCCGGCCAGCATCAGACCTGCTGCGGACATGGCGACAAGGCGCCTCGTGCGCTGTGATCGCATGGGAAATACCTTCCATCTCCATCGTCTCTCGCGGCTCCTCGGGAGGCGCGAGGTGATGGCCGTCGCCGCAGCCGACAGGGGACGATGCGGCGCGGTCTTCAGGTGTCACCGCAGTGGATTGAACGGCACGGCGCGTGCCTTCGGTGCCGACACCTGCAGCCCACCCGTACGCGTTCGCGCCATCGGGTGCTGCGGCTGAGGTCCGAGGGGTACGGAGCCTCGCCGGCCGGGCCTGCCGTGCGCTGCGGCCTTCACTCGAAGAGCCTAGTACCCCTTGCGTCACTCGTCATTTCGGGCGAAAGTCCGCCCCGCAGGCCTCCTGGCGGGCTCCGGAGGCACCCGGCGCCGGGCCGGGAGGGCGGGCCGCTACCGGGTGGTCAACTCCTCTGCGGCGGCAAGGTGTTCGAGCTTCAACAGCTGCACGGGGGTCAGCGCGGTACGCGGACCACGCCCTCCTGGATCACCGTGATGGCGAGCCGTCCGTCCTGGGTGTAGATCCGGGCCTGGCCGAGGCCCCGGCCGCCGTGCGCGGACGGCGACTCCTGGTCGTACAGCAGCCACTCGTCGGCGCGGAAGGGGCGGTGGAACCACATCGCATGGTCCAGGGACGCCCCGACGACGTCGCCGACGGCCCAGCCGCCGCGCCCGTGCGCGAGCAGCACGGAGTCGAGCAGGGTCATGTCGGAGACATAGGTGGCGAGGACGACGTGGAGCAGGGGATCGTCGTCCAGCTTGCCGTTGCTGCGGAACCACACCTGGCTGTGCGGCTCGCGCGGCTCGCCGAACTGCCCGTAGGGCGGCTCGTCCACGTACCGCAGGTCGATCGCCTCGCGGGCCTGAAGGAACTTCTCCACGACCGCCGGGTCCAGGTGGTCGTAGCCGCGCAGCCGCTCCTGGGAGGTGGGCAGGGTCTCCGGGTCCGGGGAGGGCGGCATGGGGGTCTGGTGTTCCAGGCCCTCCTCGTACGTCTGGAAGGACGCCGAGAGGTGGAAGATCGGCTTTCCGTGCTGGACGGCGACGACCCGGCGGGTGGTGAAGGACCGGCCGTCGCGGATGCGGTCGACGCTGTAGACGATCGGCGCGCCGGGGTCGCCCGGGCGCAGGAAGTACGCGTGCAGGGAGTGGGCGGGCCGGTCCGCGGGGACCGTGCGCCCGGCGGCGACCAGCGCCTGCGCCGCGACCTGCCCACCGAAGACGCGGGGTACGACGGCGGAGCGGGACTGGCCGCGGAAGATGTCCTCCTCGATCTGCTCGAGGTCGAGCAGATCGAGGAGGTCCTGGAGTGCCTGGCTCATGGCGTTAGTTGTACCGGCCAGTGATGAGGGGGACCTTACAGACCCATGTCCTTGGCGATGATCGACTTCATGATCTCGCTGGTGCCGCCGTAGATGCGGTTGACGCGGTTGTCCGCGTACAGGCGGGCGATCGGGTACTCGTTCATGAAGCCGTAGCCGCCGTGCAGCTGGAGGCAGCGGTCGATGACGCGGTGGGCGACCTCGGTGCAGAAGAGCTTCGCGGAGGCGGCCTCGGCGGGGGTCAGCTCACCGGCGTCGAGAGCCTCCGTCGCACGGTCGGCGACGGCCTGGGCGGCGTCCACCTCGGCCTGGCAGGCGGCCAGCTCGAACTTGGTGTTCTGGAAGGAGGCGACGGTCTGGCCGAAGACGGTGCGCTGCTGGACGTACTCCTTGGCGAACCGGACGGCGGCCGCGGCCTGCGCGTACGCGCCGAAGGCGATGCCCCAGCGCTCGGAGGCCAGGTTGTGGCCGAGGTAGTAGAAGCCCTTGTTCTCCTCGCCGAGGAGGTCCTCGACGGGCACCTTGACGTCGACGAAGGCCAGCTCGGCCGTGTCGGAGGTCTTCAGGCCCAGCTTGTCGAGCTTGCGGCCGACGGAGTAGCCCTCGGCCTTGGTGTCCACGACGAACAGGGAGATGCCGTGGCGGCGGTCCTCGGCGGTGGGCGCGGCGGTACGGGCACAGACGATCATGCGGTCGGCGTGCACGCCGCCGGTGATGAAGGTCTTGGCGCCGTTGAGGACGTAGTGCGTGCCGTCCTCGGAGAGCTTGGCGGTGGTCTTCATGCCCGCGAGGTCGGAGCCGGTGCCCGGCTCGGTCATCGCGATGGCCCACATCTCCTCGCCGGAGACGAACTTCGGCAGGTAGCGCTTCTTCTGCTCGTCGGTGGCGAGCAGCTTGATGTAGGGCAGGCCGAGCAGCACGTGCACGCCGGAGCCGCCGAACTGGACGCCCGCGCGGGCGGTCTCCTCGTACAGGACGGCCTCGAACTTGTACGAGTCGATGCCGGCACCGCCGTACTCCTCGTCGACCTTGATACCGAAGACGCCCAGCTCGGCGAGCTTGTAGTAGAAGTCGCGCGGGGCCTGGCCGGCGGCGAACCACTCGTCGTACACCGGCACGACCTCGGCCTCGATGAAGGCGCGCAGGGTCTCCCGGAACGCCTCGTGATCCTCGTTGAACACCGTACGGCGCACGCCGCCCACCTCCACGTACCTCGGTATCGACATCGCCATGTCTAAGCGCTTGCTCAGACTCAACCGTACCGGCGGGTACGGAAGCCCGTCCAGGGGGGATCCGCCGTAACGCTCGTCACGCCGAGGGGGTGGTGTCCCTCAGGCCCTGCCGCCGACCTGCGACAACGGCCCGGCCGGACTACTCCCGGCCGGCGGCCGCGAACGCACCCCGCGCCATCCGGTGCAGCAGAGCGGCCATGGCGCCCCGGCCGGGCAGGGTGCCGGCGCGGCCGAGGTGGGGGGTGGAGTTGAGCAGGCCGAAAACCGAGTGGACGGCGGAGCGGGCGACGGGCTCGGTCAGTGCCGGATACACCTCGCGGACCACCTCCACCCACAGCTCGACGTACTGCCGCTGCAGCTGCCGCACCAGCTTGCGGTCGCTGTCGCGCAGCCGGTCCAGCTCGCGGTCGTGCAGGGTGATCAGGGGACGGTCGTCCAGGGCGAAGTCGATGTGGCCCTCGATGAGCGAGTCCAGGACGGCGGAGGGGCCGCTCTGCCCGTCGGCCTCCGCCAGGCGCCGCTTGGCCCCCGTCAGCAGCTGGCCGCTGATGCCCACCAGCAGCTCCGCGAGCATCGCGTCCTTGCCCGGGAAGTGCCGGTACAGACCGGGGCCGCTGATGCCGACCGCGGCGCCTATCTCGTCCACGCCGACACCATGGAAACCGCGCTCGGCGAAGAGCCGGGCGGCTTCCTTGAGGATCTGCTCGCGGCGGGTGGGTGCGTCGGCTCTGGTGACCATGCCAGCAATTCTAGACAGCGACGTTAGCGGTCGTTAACCTGAAGGAAATGGTTAACGCTCATTAACAGTACGACCACTGGGTGAGGGGACCGCAGGATGCACGAGGCACCGGAGCTGACGAGCGCGGCAGATCCCGCGTCGGAGGCCTGGCGGGCCAATGAACAAGCCCACCTCGCACTCGTCGGGGAGCTGCACGCGAAGCTGGCCACGGCCGCCCTCGGCGGCGGCGAGAAGGCGCGGGCCCGGCACACCGCACGCGGCAAGCTGCTGCCGAGGGACCGGGTGGACACACTGCTCGACCCCGGCTCGCCGTTCCTGGAGCTCGCCCCCCTGGCGGCCGACGGGATGTACGACGGGCAGGCACCGGCCGCGGGCGTGATCGCCGGGATCGGGCGGGTCAGCGGGCGCGAGTGCGTGATCGTCGCCAACGACGCCACCGTCAAGGGCGGCACGTACTACCCGATGACGGTGAAGAAGCACCTGCGCGCGCAGGAGGTGGCCCTGGACAACCGGCTGCCGTGCGTCTACCTCGTGGACTCCGGCGGCGCGTTCCTGCCCATGCAGGACGAGGTGTTCCCGGACCGCGAGCACTTCGGGCGGATCTTCTACAACCAGGCGCGGATGTCCGGCGCCGGGATCCCGCAGATCGCGGCCGTCCTCGGCTCGTGCACGGCCGGCGGCGCCTACGTCCCGGCCATGAGCGACGAGGCCGTGATCGTCCGCAACCAGGGCACGATCTTCCTCGGCGGGCCCCCGCTGGTGAAGGCGGCCACCGGTGAGGTGGTGACGGCGGAGGAGCTGGGCGGCGGCGAGGTCCACTCCCGGATCTCCGGTGTCACCGACCACCTCGCGGAGGACGACGCGCACGCCCTCAGGATCGTGCGGAACATCGTGGCCACGTTGCCCGCCCGGCAGTCCATGCCCTGGGAGGTCACGCCGGTCGCGGAGCCCAAGGTGGACCCGTACGGGCTCTACGGCGCCGTTCCCGTGGACTCCCGCACCCCCTACGACGTCCGCGAGATCATCGCCCGCGTGGTGGACGGCTCGCGCTTCGCCGAGTTCAAGGCCGAGTTCGGGCAGACCCTGATCACCGGCTTCGCCCGGATCCACGGCCACCCGGTCGGGATCGTCGCCAACAACGGCATCCTCTTCTCCGAGTCCGCCCAGAAGGGCGCCCACTTCATCGAGCTGTGCGACCAGCGCGGCATCCCGCTGGTGTTCCTGCAGAACATCTCCGGGTTCATGGTCGGCAAGGACTACGAGGCGGGCGGCATCGCCAAGCACGGCGCCAAGATGGTGACGGCGGTGGCGTGCACCCGGGTGCCCAAGCTGACCGTCGTCGTCGGCGGCTCGTACGGCGCCGGCAACTACTCGATGTGCGGCCGGGCCTACTCCCCCCGCTTCCTGTGGATGTGGCCCAACGCCAAGATCTCCGTGATGGGCGGCGAGCAGGCCGCCTCCGTCCTCGCGACCGTCAAGCGCGACCAGCTGGAAGCGCGTGGCGAACAGTGGCCCGCCGAGGAGGAAGAGGCCTTCAAGGCGCCGGTCCGCGCGCAGTACGAGCGACAGGGCAGTGCCTACTACGCCACCGCCCGTCTCTGGGACGACGGCGTGATCGACCCGCTGGAAACCCGTCAGGTGCTGGGACTCGCCCTGACGGCCTGCGCCAACGCGCCCCTGGGAGACCCCCAGTTCGGCGTCTTCCGGATGTGAGGAGGGGAACCGTGTTCGACACAGTGCTGGTGGCCAACCGGGGCGAGATCGCCGTACGGGTCATCCGTACGCTCCGCTCGCTGGGTGTGCGCTCGGTGGCGGTCTTCTCCGACGCCGACGCCGACGCGCGGCATGTACGGGAGGCCGACACGGCGGTACGGATCGGTCCGGCGCCCGCCGCCGAGAGCTATCTGTCGGTGGAGCGGCTGCTCGAGGCCGCCGCCCGCACCGGCGCCCAGGCGGTCCATCCCGGGTACGGCTTCCTCGCCGAGAACGCGGGCTTTGCGCGCGCGTGCGAGGAGGCGGGGCTGGTGTTCATCGGCCCCCCGGCGGACGCGATCGCCCTGATGGGCGACAAGATCCGCGCCAAGGAGACGGTGAAGGCGGCCGGGGTGCCGGTCGTGCCGGGGTCGAGCGGCAGCGGACTGACGGACGCGCAACTCGCCGAGGCGGCCCGGGAGATCGGGACGCCCGTCCTGCTCAAGCCCTCCGCCGGCGGCGGCGGCAAGGGCATGCGCCTGGTGCGGGACGTGAGCGCGCTGGAGGAGGAGATCGCGGCCGCCCGCCGCGAGGCCCGCGCCTCCTTCGGGGACGACACCCTGCTCGTGGAGCGCTGGGTGGACCGGCCCCGGCACATCGAGATCCAGGTGCTGGCGGACGGCCACGGGGGCGTGGTGCACCTCGGCGAGCGGGAGTGCTCGCTGCAGCGCCGCCACCAGAAGATCATCGAGGAGGCGCCGAGCGTACTCCTCGACGAGGCGACCCGGTCGGCGATGGGCGAGGCGGCCGTCCAGGCGGCCCGCTCGTGCGGCTACCGGGGCGCGGGCACGGTGGAGTTCATCGTGCCGGGCGGGGACCCGTCCTCGTACTACTTCATGGAGATGAACACCCGCCTCCAGGTGGAGCACCCGGTCACCGAGCTGATCACCGGTCTGGACCTGGTGGAGTGGCAGCTGCGGGTGGCGGCCGGGGAGCGGCTGGGCTTCGCGCAGGAGGACGTGACGCTGACCGGGCACGCCGTCGAGGCCCGGATCTGCGCCGAGGACCCCGCACGCGGCTTCCTGCCCTCCGGCGGCACGGTGCTGCTGCTGAACGAACCGCAGGGCGACGGCGTCCGCACCGACTCCGGGCTCAGCGAAGGCACCGAGGTGGGCAGCCTGTACGACCCGATGCTGTCCAAGGTCATCGCCTACGGCCCCGACCGGGAGACGGCGCTGCGCAGGCTCCGGGCCGCCCTCGCCGAGACCGTCACGCTGGGCGTGCAGACCAACGCGGGGTTCCTGCGGCGGCTGCTGGCGCATCCGGCGGTGGTGGCGGGCGAGCTGGACACCGGGCTGGTGGAGCGGGTGGTGGACGAGCTGGTCCCCGCCGACGTGCCGCAGGAGGTGTACGAGGCGGCGGCGGCCGTACGGCTCCAGGCGCTGCGGCCGCGCACCGCGGGCTGGGTGGACCCCTTCTCGGTGCCGAGCGGCTGGCGCCTCGGCGGGACTCCGAAGCAGCCGGCCTTCGACCTGCGCGTGGCCGATCCGGTCACGTACACCCCGCGGGGCGCGCACACCGTCACCGTGGACCGGGTCCGCGTCACCCTCGAGGGAGTCCGGCACACCTTCCACCGCGCCGGCGACTGGATCGGCCGTGACGGCGACGCCTGGCAGGTGCGCGACCACGATCCGGTGGCCGCGTCCCTGAACCGGTCCGCGCACGCGGGCGCCGACTCGCTCACCGCGCCGATGCCCGGCACGGTGACGGTGGTCAAGGTGGCCGTCGGCGACGAGGTGTCGGCCGGGCAGAGCCTGCTGGTGGTCGAGGCGATGAAGATGGAGCACGTCATCTCCGCCCCGCACGCCGGCACGGTCGCCGAGCTGGACGTGACCCCGGGCACGACGGTCGCCATGGACCAGGTGCTGGCCGTCATCGCACCCAAGGAGGCGGCGGAGTGAGTGCCGAGCAACTGCCCATGGTCGTACCGGCCCAGGACCTGCCCGAGCGGGTGCGCATCCACGAGGTCGGCGCGCGCGACGGCCTGCAGAACGAGAAGACGGCCGTACCGACGGCGGTGAAGGCGGAGTTCATCCGCCGCCTGGCCGACGCCGGCCTGACCACGATCGAGGCGACGAGCTTCGTGCACCCCAAGTGGGTGCCCCAGCTCGCCGACGCCGAGCAGCTGTTCCCCATGGTCGGAGACCTGGACGTCGCCCTGCCCGTGCTGGTGCCCAACCAGCGCGGGCTGGAGCGGGCGCTGGCGCTCGGCGCCCGCCGGATCGCGGTCTTCGCCAGCGCCACGGAGTCCTTCGCGAAGGCCAACCTCAACCGCACGGTGGACGAGTCGCTGGCCGTGTTCGACCCGGTGGTGCGGCAGGCGAAGGAGGCGGGCGCGCACGTCCGCGGCTATGTCTCGATGTGCTTCGGCGACCCCTGGGAGGGGGCGGTCCCGCTCCACCAGGTGGCCCGCGTCTGCACGGCCCTGCGCGACATGGGCTGCGACGAGCTGAGCCTCGGCGACACCATCGGGGTCGCCACCCCGGGCCACGTCCTGGAGCTGCTCTCCCTGCTGAACGAGGAGGGCGTGCCGACGAACACGATCGGCGTGCACTTCCACGACACCTACGGCCAGGCGCTCGCGAACACCTACGCGGCCCTGGAACACGGCGTGACGACGATCGACGCGTCCGCCGGAGGCCTCGGCGGCTGCCCGTACGCCAAGTCCGCCACCGGCAACCTCGCCACCGAAGACCTCGTATGGATGCTGCACGGCCTCGGCATCGAGACAGGGGTCGACCTGGGCCGTCTGACCGCCACCAGCGTGTGGATGGCCGAACAGCTGGGCCGCCCGAGCCCGTCCCGTACCGTCCGCGCTCTCTCCCACAAGGACCAGTGATCAGCATGGACCACCGTCTCAGCCCCGAGCTGGAGGAACTCCGCCGTACGGTGGAGGAGTTCGCGCACGATGTCGTGGCGCCGAAGATCGGCGACTTCTACGAGCGGCACGAGTTCCCGTACGAGATCGTCCGTGAGATGGGCCGCATGGGCCTGTTCGGGCTGCCGTTCCCGGAGGAGTACGGCGGCATGGGCGGCGACTACCTGGCCCTCGGTATCGCCCTGGAGGAACTGGCCAGGGTGGACTCCTCCGTGGCCATCACGCTCGAAGCGGGTGTCTCCCTGGGCGCCATGCCCCTGCATCTCTTCGGCACCGAGGAGCAGAAGCGCGAGTGGCTGCCCCGCCTGTGCGCGGGCGAGGTCCTGGGCGCGTTCGGCCTCACGGAGCCGGACGGCGGCTCGGACGCCGGGGCCACCCGCACCACGGCCCGCCTGGACCCGGACACCGACGAGTGGGTCATCAACGGCACGAAGTGCTTCATCACCAACTCGGGCACGGACATCACGGGGCTGGTGACGGTCACCGCGGTCACCGGCCGGGGGCCGGACGGCAGGCCGCAGATCTCCTCGATCATCGTCCCCTCGGGCACCCCCGGCTTCACGGTCGCCGCCCCCTATTCGAAGGTCGGCTGGAACGCCTCCGACACCCGCGAGCTGTCCTTCCAGGACGTCCGTGTGCCGGCCGGGAACCTGCTCGGCGAGGAGGGACGGGGCTACGCCCAGTTCCTGCGCATCCTCGACGAGGGCCGCATCGCCATCGCGGCACTCGCGACGGGTCTGGCCCAGGGGTGCGTCGACGAGTCGGTGAAGTACGCGAAGGAGCGCCAGGCCTTCGGCCGGCCCATCGGCGCCAACCAGGCCATCCAGTTCAAGATCGCGGACATGGAGATGAAGGCCCACACGGCCCGACTCGCCTGGCGCGACGCGGCCAGCCGCCTGGTCGCGGGCGAGCCCTTCAAGAAGGAGGCGGCCCTGGCCAAGCTCTACTCCTCCACGGTCGCCGTCGACAACGCCCGCGACGCCACCCAGATCCACGGCGGCTACGGCTTCATGAACGAGTACCCGGTGGCCCGCATGTGGCGCGACTCCAAGATCCTGGAGATCGGCGAGGGCACGAGCGAGGTCCAGCGGATGCTGATCGCACGGGAGTTGGGCCTCGCGGGCTGAGCGGCTCGCAGTCCCGGCGCCTTCCTTTCGGATCAGGCCGGCTTCCCGCGGCCCGGCAGGATCCGGAAGGGAGGGCCTAGCCGAGGCCCAGCAGCTGGAGCACCCTGCGGACCGCCTCCACGACCGGCAGCCCCACCTCCCCGACCGTCCGGGCGATGGTGGACAGGGCTTGCAGGGCGTCGCGGCGGTCCTGCGGGGTGCTCGCCTCGTCGGTGAGCACGGGCAGGCTCTCGTCGATGACCTGTGCGGCCCCCGCCGGCACCTGCCCCCGCAACTCGGCGATCAGGTCGGCCAGGTCCCGGATCTGCTGCTGCGCGTCGGCCGGCTGGTGCTTGATCATGCCGATGTTGTGCGAGCCGTGGACGTTGACCTGGTCCCCGTAGTGGTACGAGTCCCCCGCGCTCACTTCTTCACCAACCCCGTGCTGCCGAGCCCGCCGTACATGTTCACCTGGTCCCCGAAGTGGTAGTTCTTCGGGTTGAAGTTCAGGGACTGCACCAGGACCTGGAACTCGTCGTCCGGATTCTCGATGGCCTTGACGATGTCGTCGACCACCCGCTGCAGCTGGAGCACATCGGGCAGCGTGACCACCGCGGTGGAGGAACTGGCGGTCTCCACGGCCAGGACGTGCTCGGGGGACGCCGTCAGCACCTGCACCATCCGGCCGAAGAGCACGATCAGCACCGCCAGGCAGACGATCCCCACCCCCTGTGAGGACTGGGGCCGTCCCTCACCGGCGGACGACGTCTCGACCAGCGCGCGCACGACGGCGTACGCAATGGCCGTCAGCCCGCCCCACTTCAGGAAGTCGCCGACGGCCTCCGCGCGCTTGGGCTTGAGCACGAAGGTGTGCACGCGTGTGATGTTGTGCAGCGGATAGGCGGCGTTGCCCACCCACAGCAGCCGCTTGCTGACCTCCAGGAGGACACCCGTCGCCGGCTTCTGCGACGGCGGTGGCGGCAGAGGCGGAATCGGCCCCAAGGACCCCTGTGACGGCACGAGCAACCCCCGTATGCACGTGACCCGGCGGCCGACGTGCAGACCATTAAGCAGGTTGGAGCCCCACAAGCAGAAGGCATTTACGGCCAACCCCGGCGCACCGCCCCCTGGACACGAGCTGAGGTTAGGCTAACCTATCTTTGACCTTGTCCGACGGGCGCCTCGCCCCGTTCGAAAGCAGTCATACCCATGCCCCATGCCCGTGCCACCCACCTGACCCGCCGCGGCCTGCTCACTGTGGGCGGCGCCCTCGGACTCGGCGCCGCGCTCGCCGCCTGCGGGGACGACAAGGGCAAAAGCGGTGGCTCCAGCACGGACGCGAAGGCCGGCAAGTCCGGCCCCTGGAGCTTCAAGGACGACCGCGGCACGACCGTGAAGCTGGACAAGGTCCCCGCGAACATCGTCGCCTTCACCGGCGTCGGCGCCGCCCTCCACGACTACGGCATCCAGGTCAAGGGCGTCTTCGGCCCGACGACGACCAAGGACGGCAAGGCCGACGTCCAGGCCGGCGACATGGACGTCAGCAAGGTGACCGTCCTCGGCAACGCCTGGGGCCAGTTCAACATCGAGAAGTACGCGTCCCTCGCGCCCGACGTGCTCATCACGACGATGTTCGACAACGCCGGCACCCTCTGGTACGTCCCCGACGAGTCGAAGAAGAAGATCGCCCAGCTGGCGCCCAGCGTCGGCATCTCCGCCTACGACCGTCAGCTCACCCAGCCGCTGCAGCGCATGTGGGACCTCGCCGAGTCGCTCGGCGCCGACATGAAGGCCGCGAAGGTGACGGACGCGAAGAAGCGGTTCGAGGCCGCGGCCGCCCGGCTGCGGGCCGCCGCCAAGGCGAAGCCCGGCATCAAGGTGATGGCCGGTTCCGCCAGTGACCAGCTCTTCTACGTCTCCGGCACCAACCTCTCCGTCGACCTGGAGTACTTCAAGGCTCTCGGCGTGAACTTCGTGGAGCCCCCGGAGAGCGCGAAGAAGCAGGGTGGCGGCTGGTACGAGTCGCTGAGCTGGGAGAACGTCGACAAGTACCAGGCCGACATCATCATGATGGACGACCGGTCCTCGACCATCCAGCCCGCCGACATCACGAAGGCGACCTGGAAGAAGCTGCCCGCGGTGAAAGCGGGGCAGGTCATCGCGCGGTCGCCCGAGCCCATTCTCTCCTATGACAAGTGCGTGCCGCTGCTGACCGGTCTGGCCGAGGCTCTGGAGAAGGCGAAGAAGGTCGGTTAGGCACCCATTCGGAGGGGCTGTTCCGCATCGCGGGCGGCTGCGGGCCGTGTGCGGCTGGTCGCGCCCGCGCGGCGGAGCCGCATATCGACACGGCCCCGCGCCCCTTCAGGTCTGCCGCAGTCCCCCACATCGAGAACCTGACGCAGATTCAGGAGCTGACATGACGACGGCCGTAGCCGCCCCGTTCCGTTTCTTCTCCCTTCAGGTCGCGCGGACGAGGCGGCTCGGGCCGTCCCTGGTCCGGGTCACCTTCACCGGTGCCGATCTGCACGCCTTCCACTCCGACGGGCGCGACCAGTCCCTGTCGCTGTTCCTGCCGCACCCGGGGCAGGACGAGCCCGTCGTACCGCTGGAGCTGGGCGACAGCTGGTGGCACGCGTGGCGTGAACTCCCGGACGACGTACGGGCCGTGATGCGCTCGTACACCCTGAGGACGCTGCGCCGGGACCCCGACGAGATCGACATCGACTTCGCCCTGCACACTCCGGCCGGCCCCGCCTCCCGCTGGGCCTCGCGGGCCGCGGCCGACGACCGCGTCCTGCTGCTCGGCCCGGCGATCGCCGACAACCGGGCGATCCGGTTCCGGCCGCCCGCGGACACCGACCTGGTCGTCCTGTGGGGTGACGAGACCGCCGTGCCGGCCGCCACCGCCGTCCTGGAGTCCCTGCCGGCCGGCACCCGCGCCCGCGCCTGGCTGGAGGTGCCGCACGCCGGTGACATCCAGGACGTGGCGACCGAGGCGGACGCGGAGATCACCTGGCTCGTCCGGCACGACGGGTCCCGCATGGCCGTCGACGCCGTACGGGATGCCCGACTGCCTGCGTCCGACGGGCCGTACGTGTGGATCGCCGGCGAGTCCGGCCGGGTGAAGGAGCTGCGCCGGCACTTCGTCGGCGAGCGCGGAATCGACCGGCGGCGCATCACCTTCGTCGGGTACTGGCGGCAGGGCATGACGGAGGAACAGCTCCGCGCGGCCGGCGAGTAACTCCCCCTGAAGTGACATCGGTCACGGCACAGGCATGCCCTGCCCCCCTCAACTTAGGTTAGGCTAACCTAAGTTCATCCCGCACGGACAGTCCCCTCGGAGGACCCCCACATGCGCTCGCACCTGCTCAATGGCCTCACCGCGGAGCACTACCGCCGCTCCGTGACCGAAGGAGTCGAGCGGGTGGCGGCCAAACTCGCCACCACCGACCGTCCGTTCACCGGCGTCAGCGTCGACAGCCTCGCCCCGCGCATCGACGCGATCGACCTCGACCGGCCGCTGGGCGACACCACCGCGGTCCTGGACGAGCTGGAGGACCTCTACCTCCGGGACGCGGTCTACTTCCACCACCCCCGCTACCTCGCCCACCTCAACTGCCCGGTCGTGATCCCCGCGGTGCTCGGCGAGGCCGTGCTCTGCGCGGTCAACTCCTCCCTGGACACCTGGGACCAGTCGGCCGGCGGCACCCTCATCGAGCGCAGGCTCATCGACTGGACCGCCGAGCGCATCGGCCTCGGCCCGGCGGCCGACGGCGTCTTCACCTCCGGCGGCACCCAGTCCAACCTCCAGGCGCTCCTGCTGGCCCGGGAGGAGGCGAAGCCGGGGCGGGCAGGGTGGGAAGAGGGGGGCTCCCTCGCCCGGCTGCGCATCTTCGCCTCCGAGGTCAGCCACTTCAGCGTGCAGAAGTCCGCGAAGCTGCTGGGCCTCGGCCCGGACGCGGTCGTCTCCGTCCCCGTCGACCACGACAAGCGCATGCAGACCCTCGCGCTCGCCCACGAACTGGAGCGCTGCGCGAAGGACGGCCTCGTCCCCATGGCCGTCGTCGCCACCGCCGGCACCACCGACTTCGGCTCCATCGACCCGCTGCCCGAGATCGCCGACCTGTGCGCCCAGTACTCCGCCTGGCTGCACGTGGACGCGGCCTACGGCTGCGGACTGCTCGCCTCCCGCAGGCACCGGGACCGCATCGACGGCATCGAGCGCGCCGACTCGGTCACCGTCGACTACCACAAGTCCTTCTTCCAGCCGGTGAGTTCCTCCGCCGTGCTGGTCAAAGACGCCGCGACCCTTCGCCACGCGACCTACCACGCGGAGTACCTGAACCCCCGCCGTACGGTCGCCGAGCGCATCCCCAACCAGGTCGACAAGTCCCTGCAGACCACCCGCCGCTTCGACGCCCTCAAACTGTGGATGACGCTGCGGGTGATGGGCGCCGACGGCATCGGCGAACTCTTCGACCAGGTGTGCGAGCTGGCCCAGGAGGGCTGGAAGCTGCTCGCCGCCGACCCCCGCTTCGACGTCGTCGTGGAGCCCTCGCTCTCCACCCTCGTCTTCCGCTACATCCCGGCGGCCGTCACCGACCCGGCCGAGATCGACCGCGCCAACCTGTACGCCCGCAAGGCCCTGTTCGCCTCCGGCGACGCCGTGGTCGCGGGCACCAAGGTCGGCAGCCGCCACTACCTGAAGTTCACCCTGCTCAACCCCGAGACGACGCCGGCCGACATCGCCGCCGTCCTCGATCTGATCGCCGGCCACGCCGAGCAGTACCTGGGAGAGTCCCTTGACCGTGCGTCCTGAAGCCCCGCACAAGACCTACGACTTCGTGGGGATCGGGCTCGGCCCCTTCAACCTCGGGCTCGCCTGCCTGACCGAGCCGATCGCCGAACTGGACGGCGTCTTCCTCGACTCCAAGCCCGGCTTCGAGTGGCACGCGGGCATGTTCCTGGACGGCGCCCACCTCCAGACCCCGTTCATGTCGGACCTGGTCACCCTGGCCGATCCGACCTCGCCCTACTCCTTCCTCAACTACCTGAAGGAGAAAGGCAGACTGTACCCGTTCTACATACGCGAGAACTTCTATCCGCTGCGCATCGAGTACGACGACTACTGCCGCTGGGCCGCGAACAGGCTCGGCAACGTCCGCTTCGGCACCACGGTCACCGAGGTGACCTACGAGGACGAGCGCTATGCCGTCCGCACCGGCACCGGAGAAACGTTCCGCGCCCGGCGCCTCGTCCTCGGCACGGGGACGGTCCCCTTCGTTCCGCAGGCCTGCCAGGGCCTCGGCGGCGACTTCCTGCACAACGCGCAGTACATGCACCGCAAGGCGGAGCTGCAGGAGAAGAAGTCCATCACGATCGTCGGCAGCGGCCAGAGCGCCGCGGAGATCTACTACGAGCTGCTCTCCGAGATCGACGTACGCGGCTACCAGCTCAACTGGGTCACCCGTTCCCCGCGGTTCTTCCCGCTGGAGTACACCAAGCTGACCCTGGAGATGACGTCCCCGGACTACATCGACTACTTCCGCGCGCTTCCCGAGGAGACCCGCTACCGGCTGGAGAAGCAGCAGAAGGGCCTGTTCAAGGGCATCAACTCGGACCTGATCGACTCGATCTTCGACCTGCTCTACCAGAAGAACGTCGAGAGCGGCGACCGCCCGGTCCCCACCCGCCTGCTCACCAACTCCTCACTGCACAGCGCCCGGTACGAGGACGGCTCGTACACGCTCGGCTTCCACCAGGACGAGCAGGACAAGGACTTCGAGATCCGCACCGAGGGCCTGGTGCTGGCCACCGGCTACCACTACGAGCCGCCGGCCTTCCTCGACCCGGTCCGCGACCGCCTCCGCTTCGACGGCCACGGCCGCTTCGACGTCGCCCGCAACTACGCCATCGACGTCACCGGCCGCGGTGTCTTCCTGCAGAACGCCGGCGTCCACACCCACAGCATCACCTCGCCCGACCTCGGCATGGGCGCATACCGGAACTCGTGCATCATCCGTGAGCTGCTCGGCACGGAGTACTACCCGGTGGAGAAGACGATCGCGTTCCAGGAGTTCGCCGTATGACCAGCACGATCACGAGCTTCACCTTCCGCCCCCTGGACCCCCTCAAGGACGCCGAGCTGCTGCACGGCTGGGTCACGCATCCCAAGGCGGCGTTCTGGATGATGCAGGACGCGAAACTGGAGGACGTCGAGCGCGCCTACATGGAGATCGCGGCCGACGAGCACCACCACGCCCTCCTCGGCCTGCGGGACGGCGAACCCGCCTTCCTCATGGAGCAGTACGATCCCGCCCACCGCGAGCTGGCCGGGCTGTACGAGCCGGAACCCGGGGACGTCGGCATGCACTTCCTGACCCCGGCCACCGACACCCCGGTGCGCGGGTTCACCAAGGCCGTGATCACCGCCGTGCTGGCGCACCTCTTCGAGGACCCGGCCACCTCCCGGGTCGTGGTGGAACCGGACGTCCGCAACAAGGCCGTGCACGCCCTGAACGAGGCCGTCGGGTTCGTGCCCGAACGGGAGATACAGAAGCCGGAGAAGAAGGCGTTGCTGAGCTTCTGCACACGCGAGCAGTTCGTCGCGGCGACGGGGGTGTCCGTATGAGCCTCGCCGACGCCGTGGCCCATCTGTCCCCCGAGCGCTGGGAGACCGCCAACCGTCTGCTGGTGCGCAAGGCGCTCGCCGAGTTCGCCCACGAGCGGCTGATCGCACCCGAGCGGGACGGCGACCGGTACGTCGTCCGCAGCGACGACGGGCTCACCTCCTACCGGTTCGCGGCCACCCTGCGCGGCCTCGACCACTGGCAGGTCGACGCCGGCTCCATCACGCGCCACCGCGACGGCGACGAACTTCCCCTCGCGGCGATGGACTTCTTCGTCGAGCTGCAGCAGGCACT
Source organism: Streptomyces sp. NPDC020362 (assembly GCF_040642095.1). Lineage (NCBI taxonomy): Bacteria > Bacillati > Actinomycetota > Actinomycetes > Kitasatosporales > Streptomycetaceae > Streptomyces > Streptomyces sp. NPDC020362. Next base: position 12,528 of record NZ_JBFAET010000046.1, on the reverse strand, counting down.
CGGGCTGAGCGAGGAGATCCTGCCCGTCTATCTGGAGGAGATCTCCTCCACCCTCTCCGGCACCTGCTACAAGCTCACCAAGCCGCGGATCCCGGTGGCCGAGCTGGCACGGAGCGGCTTCCAGGCGATCGAGACCGGGATGACCGAGGGCCACCCGTGTTTCGTCGCCAACAACGGGCGGCTCGGGTTCGGCGTCCACGAGTACCTGTCGTACGCGCCGGAGACGGCGGGCCCGATCCGGCTGGTGTGGCTGGCCGCGCACCGCTCGCGGGCCGCGTTCACGGCCGGCGCCGGCATCGAGTACGAGGAGTTCTTCCGGCAGGAGCTGGGGGTGGCCACCCTCGACCGGTTCCACCGGACGCTCACGGACCAGGGCCTCGACCCCGCCGACTATCTACTGGTCCCCGTCCACCCCTGGCAGTGGTGGAACAAGCTCGCCGTCACCTTCGCCGCCGAGGTGGCCCGCCGCCATCTGGTGTGCCTGGGCGAGGGCGACGACGAGTACCTGGCCCAGCAGTCCATACGGACCTTCTTCAACACCTCCGCCCCGCACAGGCACTATGTGAAGACGGCCCTGTCCGTCCTCAACATGGGCTTCATGCGCGGGCTCTCCGCCGCCTACATGGAGGCGACCCCGGCGATCAACGACTGGCTCGCCCAGCTCATCGAGAACGACAGCGTGCTGAAGTCGACCGGGCTCACGATCATCCGGGAGCGGGCCGCCGTCGGCTACCGGCACCTGGAGTACGAGCAGGCGACCGACCGCTACTCGCCGTACCGCAAGATGCTGGCCGCGCTGTGGCGGGAGAGCCCGGTGCCCTCGCTGCGGGAGGGCGAGTCCCTCGCGACCATGGCCTGCCTGCTGCACACGGACCACACGGGCGCCTCCTTCGCGGGGGCGCTGGTCGAGCAGTCGGGCCTTGCCCCCGCCGAGTGGCTGCGGCAGTACCTGCGGGCGTACTTCACCCCGCTGCTGCACAGCTTCTACGCCTACGACCTGGTGTTCATGCCGCACGGCGAGAACGTGATCCTCGTCCTGAAGGACGGGGCCGTGCAGCGCGCGGTCTACAAGGACATCGCCGAGGAGATCGCCGTCATGGACCCGGACGCGGTGCTGCCGCCCGAGGTGCGGCGGATCGCCGTCGAGGTGCCCGAGGACAAGAAGCTGCTGTCGATCTTCACCGACGTCTTCGACTGCTTCTTCCGGTTCCTCGCGGCGGACCTCGCCGCCGAGGGGATCCTGGAGGAGGACGGCTTCTGGCGCACGGTCGCGGAGGTCACCCGCGAGTACCAGGAGGCGACGCCGGAGCTGGCGGACAAGTTCCGGCAGTACGACATGTTCGCCCCCGAGTTCGCGCTGTCCTGCCTCAACCGGCTCCAGCTGCGCAACAACCGGCAGATGGTGGACCTGGCGGACCCGTCCGGTGCCCTCCAGCTGGTCGGGACCCTGAAGAACCCCATCGCCGGGTTCTGAAGCCGCCCCCAAAGACGGACGGGCGCCCCGGAGTACGGTCCTCCGGGGCGCCCGTCGGGTTTTTCAGCCGGACGTCCTCGCGAGCACCCGGGCGAGGACCGGGGCCGTGACGGCAGCCGTGGTCTCCCGCATGCACCGTGCGCCGGGGAGGAGCCTGCGCCACCTCCACGACTCTCCGGAAGAACTCCGGCCGAGGCTTGGCGACACCCCACTCCCCCGATGTCACGACGACGTCGGCCGGTAGGTCCGGGTCGCGCAGCAGCTCCCCGGCTCCGACCGTCTGGTTCCCGGCGATGACCGAGCACAACGGTGTCAATCACCCCGGCAGCCTGCGGTTGACGAGCGGGGCGTCAGCTCACCCATCCCCGCAACAACTCCTCCCGCTCCGCCCTCCGAGGCGACCCGCCTTCCCACGCGCGGCCCCACTCCGACATCGCCGCCAGCGTCGTCGCCATCGTGGCGGCGCCCTCCGTGAGGCGGGACAGGAGAGCACGGGAGAGGTCGGCCTCAGTCTGGGAGTAGCCGACGGCCGCAGCGACGTACACCGCCAACTCATGCTCGCCGTCGGTCGATTCCACGCACACCGTCATCATCGGCGGGTCCTCGCCCGTCAGGCCGACGCCCGCGGACAGGGCCAGGTCCATCACCGTGCCCAGGGCCATGCTCCCGACTGCGCCGACCTGCCGTTTCAGGGTTTTCACGGGGACGCCCGTCAGCGTCAGGGCATGCACGTCCTCCCACAGGTAGAGGCAGGACTGTCTGTCGCCGAGGGCCTCCACGCCCTCGGGGGTCAGGCGCACCCCGGGAGCCAGGCCGGACGGCTTCGCGCCCACGTACACGTCGCTCCCGGCGATCCAGAACAGGCCCACCATGGCCATGGGTTTACTCACTCCCCCGACGACGGCACCGCAGTGGTGTCACACATCAAATGATCAGGTCGTCCTCCGCAACGCGTGAAGGGGCCGGGGAGTTCCCGCCTCCCGGCCCCACACACGACCCCGACCGTCGGAAACGGTTCTACGGGGTGCCCGTCAGCATGTGCTCAACCCGTCGGCCAGGGAACCTGTGGCGACTTGTAGTACGTGATGCCGAGGGCGTCCCAGCGGGGGCCCTGGGCCGCGAGGCGGACCTTGTAGCTCGTCCAGTCGTGGGTGGCCGCCGGGGACCAGCCCAGCTCGGCCGCTCCGGCCAGGCGCGGGAAGGCCATGTACTCGAGGTCGGTCGACGTGGTGAGCGTCTCGGACCACAGCGGCGCCTCGACACCCTTGACGGCCGAGGAGGGTGCTCCCGGCAGGTAGGTGTCCGGGTTCCAGTCGTAGGAGCGCTGCACCTCCACCAGGCCCGCCCAGTCCAGGCCGAGCCTGGTGTTCTTCGTGTACTTCATGTCGAGGTAGATCCGGTCGGCCGGGGACAGGATCAGCCCGGTGCCGTGCCGGGCGGCCTCGGCCACCTGGGCCTTCTCCGCCGCGCTGGTGCTGTCCAGGCCCCAGTACTGGGCGAGGGCGCCCTTGGCCGGGGTGGCACCGGTCAGCTGGTGCCAGCCGATGACCGTCTTGCCGTACTTGGCGACGATCGGCTGGATGCGGTCCATGAACGTCACGTAGTCCGCGTGGCTGGTGGAGTGCGCCTCGTCGCCGCCGATGTGCAGATAGCGGCCGGGGGTGAGGGCGGCCAGCTCGCGGATGACGTCGTCGGCGAAGTCGTAGGTGACCGCCTTGGGTACGCACAGCGAGCTGAACCCGACGTCGGTGCCGGTGTAGAGCGGGGGTGCGGTGTCGTTGCAGTTCAGCTGCGCGTAGGAGGCGAGGGCCGCGTTGGTGTGGCCGGGCATGTCGATCTCGGGGACGACCTCCAGATAGCGGGAGGCGGCGTAGCGGACGATCTCCCGGTAGTCGGCCTTGGTGTAGTGGCCGCCCGTGCCGCCGCCGACCTGGGTGGAGCCGCCGTAGGAGGCCAGGCGCGGCCACGCATCCATGGCGATGCGCCAGCCCTGGTCGTCGCTGAGGTGCAGATGCAGGGTGTTGATCTTGTAGAGGGCCAACTGGTCGATGTAGCGCTTGACCTGGGCGACCGTGAAGAAGTGCCGGGAGACGTCCAGCATGGCGCCGCGGTAGCCGTAGCGGGGGTGGTCCTCGATGGTTCCGCCGGCAATCTGCCAGGGGCCGGTCTGCACGGAGTTCTTCTCGACGGACGCGGGAAGGAGCTGGCGCAGGGTCTGGACACCGTGGAAGAGGCCGGCCGGTTCGCCCGCGGTGACCAGGACGCCCTGCGGGCCGCTGGTCAGGCGATACCCCTCGGCGCCGTACGAGCCGTGCGCGAGCTGGAGCCGGATGCCGCCGCTGCCGCGCTCGGTGACCGGCAGCGGATAGCCGGTGGACGGCCGCAGGATGCCTGCGAGGTACTCACCGATCCGGCGGACCTCGGCCGTGCCGTCGACCTGGACGAGGGTGGCGCGGGTGATGCGGTACGGGGATCCGCCGGGCGTGACCGAGGCGGGCTCGGGGACCACCTGGTCCAGCGGGGTCACCGCGGCGGCCTTCTGGGCGGGCGCCGCGCCGACGGTGAACACGCCTGCGGCTGCCATGAGCAGCAGTGATCCGAGGATGCGGGTCAGTCGGGGAGTCGTGCTGTGGTTGCGTCTCACATGCGCTCCCTTCAGGAGTGGTAAAGACCACTCTCCCGCAGATCCGGTGAAACAATCCCCGCATGGCGGAAATCATCCAGAAGGACGGCACCTGGACCTTCGACGGGGATGCCCTGCGGCTGACCCCGGGCCGGGACAAGAACGTGAGCCTGCTCCGCCGGGAGCTGGGCGAACTCGTCGTGCCCCTGGGAGCGTTGGCCGGTGTCTCCTTCGAGCAGGGGCGGAAGTCGGGACGGCTGAGGCTGCGGCTGCGTGACGGGGCCGATCCGCTGACGCAGGCCACCGGCGGCCGGCTCGCCGACTCGAACGACCCGTACCAGCTGACGGTGGAGTCCGACCGGTACGGCGTCGCCGAGTACTTCGCGGACGAGGTGCGCAACGCGCTTCTGCTGGACGGGGTTTCACCGGACCCGGTCACCGCCTATCTGCTGCCGGGGCCGCCGCTGCCGGTGTCCGTCTCCGCCGGGGACGGCACGGCGAGCTTCGACGGGGAGCGGGTGCGGCTGGAGTGGAACTGGAAGACCGAGAACGCCAAGGCCAACGTCGGCACCCGGACCGTCCCGCTCACGGAGGTCCTCGGCGTGGAGTGGCAGCCGGCGGTCGGGCTGGAGAACGGCCATCTGCGCTTCCTGGTGCGGGGCGCCCCGGTGACGGCAACGGCCAAGTACGACCCGAACGCGGTCGAGCTGTGGGGGTTCAAGAAGGACCCGCTGATGGCCCTGGTGGCCGCCGCCGTACAGGCGCGGCTGCCGCATCCCGCCGCGGCGGACGCGGAGGTACCGAACGAGCCGCCGCAGCTCGCCAAGGAGCCCGGGCCGGCCGGGGACGACCACGACGCCCTGCTGCGGCGCCTGCGCGAGCTGGGCGAGCTCCACCGCGACGGGGTCCTGACCGACGAGGAGTTCACGCTGGCCAAGCGGGCGGTCCTTCAGCGCCTGTGAGGACCGCCCGCTCCCGGCCGGTCGCGCCCTGTCCGCCGGGCGCGCGGTGGGACTACTTCGCCCGGCGGGCCACGGTGAAGTGGTCGATGCGGTCACCGGTCTCGGCGATGCCCTGGACGTTCAGCGTGGTGTAGCGGCCCCTCGGTGCGGGGGTGACGTCCACGCGCAGGAAGGAGTAGTTCAGGTAGCGCACGCGCGACCAGGCGACGGTCTCGTTCTGCTTGCCGTCCTTGAGGTTGATGAAGGAGGCGACGGAGTCGACCTCGTTCTCGTGGCCCTCGTAGGAGTCCGGGGCGGTGAAGGCGTACAGGCTGCGGCCCGCGGCGCCGGCCGTGACGTAGACGACGCCCTCGGTCTCGGGGTAGGCCGTGCCGCCGATCGGCAGCTTCTTGGTGACCGCGTTGCCCTTGATGACGTCGGTGCGCTCGTACTGGTGGTTGTGGCCGTTGATGACCAGGTCCACCTGGTACTTGTCGAACAGCGGCACCCACTCCTGGCGCACGCCCCCCTCCGAGGCGTGCGCGGTGGAGGTGCAGTACGCGCAGTGGTGGAAGAAGACGACGATGAAGTCGACGTCCTTCGAGGCGCGGAACTTCTTCAGCTGGCCCTCGAACCACGTGGTCTGGGTTCCGCCCGAGATGCCCAGGTTCGCCGGGATCTCGAAGGAGACGTCGTTGGGGTCCAGCGAGATGATCGCCGTGTTGCCGTAGACGAAGGAGTAGACGCCCGGGAGGTTCTTCGCGTCCGGACCGTTGTCCGGGAGCGTCCAGCGGGCCTCCTCGCCGCCGTACCCGTTGGGCGAGTACCAGGCCTCCATGTCGTGGTTGCCGTACGAGACCATCCACGGGATCTGCTTGGCGACCGACTCGGTCTGGTACAGGAACTGGTCCCAGGTGCGCGAGTCGAACCCGGTGTCGGTGGTCTTGCCCGCGCCGGACGGGTCGCCGTAGGCGATGTCGCCGGCGTGCAGGTGGAAGGCCGGGTTCTGGCCGAGGATCAGGCTGTCGTTGGCCAGGGCGTGGTAGCTGACGCCCTGGTCGCCGAAGGCCGTGAAGGTGAACGGCTCCTTGCAGTCGGGCGCGGTGGTGAAGGTGCCGAGGGTGCCCAGCAGGTGGCGCTCGGCCGGGTCGAAGCCCTCGTGGCCCACGCCGTAGTAGTACGTCCTGCCGGGGCGCAGGTGGGTGAGCCGGGCGTGCAGGTAGTACTGCGTGTGGTCGCCGCTCGCACCGACACCGGCGGGGGTGTAGAGGGTGCGGACCTCGGCGGGGATCTTGCGGGAGAGGTCCCACGGGTGGGCGCCGATGCGGATGAACGGCTTGTTCACCGAGACCGGGACCTGCCAGGAGACGGTGACCTCGGTGCGGGGGTCGTTGCCCCAGGCGAGGTGGCGGCCGAAGGGGGCGACCACGGCGCCGTCGACCGTCTCGGCGGCGGAGGCGGTGCGCTGGGTCGGCACGGCGGCCTGGGCGGTGGCACCCGGCACGAATGCGCCACCCACGACGGCGCCCAGCGTGACCGCGCCGCCCCGGATCATCGAGCGCCGCGAGAATCTCGTCCGCAGGTACTCGTGCTGCTCGGCCATGCTCATGCGCTCGGCGAGCTGGTCGGGTACTCCCATACGTGGAATGTCCATGACGTCTGAAAGTGGTCCACAACCGCAACGAGACGCAAGACACAGGATGGACAGCTTGCGAACAGAGCCTCAACAAGCCCCACGACAGGCGTCTGCCCGGAATCGGGCAGGATTCTTGCGAATCCGGCGACGGTACTTCAGGATCTACGGGTGCACGAGGAACTTGTCGATCACCTGATGCGATCCACACCCCTGAACCGGGGCGAGGCGCTGCGGGTGGTGCAGGACGTGCTCGCCTTCTTCGACGAGACGACGCAGGACTACGTCCGTCGCCGCCACCGCGAGCTGCAGACCCAGGGGCTGCAGAACACGGAGATCTTCGAACGGATCGAGGCGGACCTGAAATACCGGGCGGTCGCGCCGCCGGAGCTGACGCTCAGGCAGCTGCGCCGCATGGTCTACGGCTGAAACGCCAGGCTGAGAGATACCTATACATGTGCGGAATTGTCGGATACATCGGGAAGCGTGATGTGGCCCCCCTGCTCCTGGAGGGCCTGCAGCGCCTGGAGTACCGCGGCTACGACTCCGCGGGCATCGTCGTCACCTCCCCGAAGACGGCCGGCCTGAAGATGGTCAAGGCCAAGGGCCGGGTGCGCGACCTGGAGGCCAAGGTCCCGGCGCGCTTCAAGGGCACCACCGGCATCGCACACACCCGCTGGGCCACCCACGGCGCCCCCTCCGACGTGAACGCCCATCCGCACATGTCCGCCGACCAGAAGGTCGCCGTCGTCCACAACGGCATCATCGACAACGCCTCCGACCTGCGCCGCAAGCTGGAGGCGGACGGCGTCGAGTTCCTCTCCGAGACCGACACCGAGGTGCTCGTCCACCTGATCGCCCGGTCGCAGGCCGAGAAGCTGGAGGACAAGGTCCGCGAGACCCTCCGGGTGGTCGAGGGCACCTACGGCATCGCGGTGATGCACGCCGACTTCTCCGACCGCATCGTGGTGGCCCGCAACGGCTCCCCGGTCGTGCTCGGCATCGGCGAGAAGGAGATGTTCGTCGCATCCGACATCGCCGCCCTGGTCACCCACACCCGGCAGATAGTGACCCTCGACGACGGCGAGATGGCCACCCTCAAGGCCGACGACTTCCGCACCTACACCACCGAGGGCACGCGGACGACGGCCGAGCCGACCACCGTGGAGTGGGAGGCGGCGTCGTACGACATGGGCGGCCACGACACCTACATGCACAAGGAGATCCACGAGCAGGCCGACGCCGTGGACCGTGTGCTGCGCGGCCGGATCGACGACCGCTTCTCCACCGTGCACCTCGGCGGCCTGAACCTGGACGCCCGCGAGGCGCGCAAGATCCGCCGCGTGAAGATCCTCGGCTGCGGCACCTCGTACCACGCGGGCATGATCGGCGCCCAGATGATCGAGGAGCTGGCCCGCATCCCCGCCGACGCCGAGCCGGCCTCCGAGTTCCGCTACCGCAACGCCGTCGTGGACCCCGACACCCTCTATGTCGCGGTCTCCCAGTCCGGTGAGACCTACGACGTGCTCGCCGCCGTCCAGGAGCTGAAGCGCAAGGGCGCCCGGGTGCTGGGCGTGGTCAACGTGGTCGGCTCGGCGATCGCCCGCGAGGCCGACGGCGGCATCTACGTGCACGCCGGTCCCGAGGTCTGCGTGGTCTCGACGAAGTGCTTCACCAACACCACCGTCGCCTTCGCGCTCCTCGCCCTGCACCTCGGCCGCACCCGTGACCTCTCGGTCCGCGACGGCAAGCGGATCATCGAGGGCCTCAGGAAGCTGCCGGAGCAGATCACCGAGATCCTCAAGCAGGAGGAGGAGGTCAAGCAGCTCGCCGAGGAGTACGCCGACGCCCGCTCGATGCTCTTCATCGGCCGTGTGCGGGGCTACCCGGTGGCCCGCGAGGCCTCCCTGAAGCTCAAGGAGGTCTCCTACATCCACGCCGAGGCCTACCCCGCCTCCGAGCTGAAGCACGGCCCGCTGGCCCTGATCGAGCCCGCCCTGCCGACGGTGGCGATCGTCCCCGACGACGACCTCCTGGAGAAGAACCGCGCGGCCCTGGAGGAGATCAAGGCCCGCAGCGGCAAGATCCTCGCGGTGGCCCACCAGCAGCAGGAGAAGGCCGACCAGACGATCGTGGTCCCGAAGAACGAGGACGAACTGGACCCGATCCTCATGGGCATCCCGCTCCAGCTGCTGGCGTACCACACGGCCAAGGCCCTGGGCCGGGACATCGACAAGCCGAGGAACCTGGCGAAGTCGGTCACGGTGGAGTAGCCGACCCGAAAGGGGCGCGGGGCCGTATCGATGTGCGGCTCCGCCGCGCGTGCGCGGGCAACCGCCACGCACCCGCACAGGCAGAACAACAGAACGGACCCCCGCGTGCGCCACCTTTCACGCGGGGGTCCCTTCAGTGCTGCTCGGATCAGCCGGCGGCCGTCACCCCCCGGCCCGCAGCACGCCTCGGAAGCGCCGTCGGCCAGTGCGCAAGCGCCGCCGTCGCCGCGTACCAGGCGACCGCACCGGAGACGGCGGCGGCCCAGCCGCCCACCTTGACCAGGCTGGAACTGTCCGCGAACTGCGCCACGGCGAGCACCAGCATCGCGAGGAAGAGCAGCCCGTGCATCAGCTGTCCGAGCGTGTCCCCGCCCGCGAGCGTCAGCGAGAGCGCCACGAGGGCGAACAGCAGCAGGAAGAGTCCGGCCGCGTTGTCCGACATCTGGCCGGCGACGGCCCAGGTGAACCAGAGAGCGCCGAGGGCCACGAAGCCGGTGCCGGAGGCGCTGTCACGGTCGCGGAAGGCCAGCAGACCGACGAGGAAGAGGGCGACGCCCCCCACGTAATGAGCCAGTGACACGGCGTCGGATGCCCCCACGCCGTCGATGACGCCGGTCGTACCGAGCCCGAACGCCAACAGGGTGACACCCAGGGCGAGTCGGCCGACCACTGTAGTGGTTCCGCTTCCCGCGGAGACGTCGTTGTCCACTGCGGGCTCCCTTCATGCATGTGCAGTTGCGCGGTGACCGGTATATGCCCTTCACAAGGGCACAAACACCTCTACGCGCGAGTAGTTTTGCGCTGTACAAAGGGAGTTGACGAAGCGTCGTGAAGCCGGGGAACGCGGAGCGGAACGCGGCCGCGTTCAGGGGATGACGATCACGGGGCGCTGCGCCCGCTTGGCCAGCCGTCCGGCGACGGACCCGAAGATCCGGCCGACGATGCCGTGCGTCGAGCCGACCACGATCGCGTCCGCCTCGTACTCGCGCCCCACCTCTTCGAGTTCGTGGCAGATGTCGCCGCCCCGCTCGACCAGGATCCAGGGCACCTCGGCCAGATAGTCGGCGCAGGCGAGCTCCAGGCCGAGCACCTCGGTGCGGTGGTCCGGCACGTCGACGAAGACGGGCGGCTCGCAGCCGGCCCACACGGTGGTGGGCAGCCGGTTGGCCACATGGACGATGATCAGGCCCGAGCCGGAGCGGTGGGCCATGCCGATCGCGTAGGCGAGGGCGCGTTCACTGGACGTCGAGCCGTCGAAGCCGACGACGACGCCGTGCTTGAAGGCGGGGTCGCAGGAAGGGCGTGACTCTTGCGCCGCGAGGGGATCGGCCGCCGTGGGATCGGCGACGGGCCGCTTGCGGTCCGCGGGTTCGAAGAATTCGTGACCGGCCATGGCTGTCTCGGCGTTGTGATCCTTTGTGGCTGGGGGTGACATCGTGCAGCGGAGCTGTGTCCGGGAAATGTCTTCCCAACCCCATACCCCCAAGGGTACGGCGGCACGCCTCCTCTGCCCAGTTCCTGCGCACGCTCCGTAAGCGGGTCCCCCGGTGTCCGCAGGGGTTCCCCGGAGCATGCACGAGCAGCGCCCGTAACGCAATGGTTGCTGCCCCGTACAGGCGGTTTGCGCACGATTCGCGCGGCCACCGAGGTATTCCCGGAGCTACGGCCGGTGACCGACCGATCGAACAAGCGTTGAACCGGGTGACCCACCGCCACAGGGAGTACGAGATGCCCGGCCCCCGATCCGCCCGCGAACCGCACCCCACCCCGGACACCACGAGTGATGTGATCCGCTGGGCGGCCTTCAGCTGTGTCCTCGTCCCCGTGGTCCTCGTCTGGTACGGCACCTCGCTCGGGGGCGCCGCCGGCACCTTCCTGGGCCTGGCCGCCGTCACGGCGGTCTGCCGCGTCCTGCTGCGGCACTCCGAGCGTTGCGCCACGCAAAGAGGCGGACGTCACACCCGGCAAAAGACACCGGTCGACTGACCGGTTTTTGCACCCTGGAACGCTGCTTTTCGGCCAACTTCTGGATACCGCTTCCGAGGGGTCCCAACCACCCCCCAACCCCCGTTCCACCTGCACGGAAAGGGTCTGAGCGACCCTGCGCACCCTACGCGGTTTGGCCACTGCGACAAGGCGCACTTCCCTGCACGCCCCACGAGTGCAACCCTTCGTGATCGAATGCTTCACGCCAAGTTGTCATGTCGACAATGCGCCGCGTGTGGAACTGGCCACCGACAGACCGCGGGAGCCAGTAAATTCGATCTTGACTGTCTTACGGCGGGGGACTCGTGCAGGACCGAGGGGAAACGTGCAGGAGCGACACAACCGAGGAGCCGCGACCACCGAGGGGGGCTTAGCAGCCATGAGCCACGACTCCACTGCCGCGCCGGAAGCCGCAGCCCGAAAACTCTCCGGGCGACGTCGCAAGGAGATCGTCGCGGTGCTGCTGTTCAGCGGCGGCCCCATCTTCGAGAGTTCCATACCGCTTTCGGTGTTCGGCATCGACCGCCAGGACGCCGGAGTGCCGCGCTACCGACTTCTGGTGTGCGCCGGCGAGGAAGGCCCACTGCGGACCACAGGGGGCCTGGAACTCACCGCACCGCATGGGCTGGAGGCGATCTCGCGCGCAGGTACGGTCGTCGTACCGGCCTGGCGCTCGATCACCTCACCGCCACCGGAGGAAGCGCTCGACGCACTGCGCCGCGCGCACGAAGAGGGGGCCCGCATCGTCGGGCTGTGCACAGGCGCGTTCGTCCTCGCGGCGGCCGGCCTGCTGGACGGCCGGCCGGCGACCACACACTGGATGTACGCACCGACGCTGGCCAAGCGCTATCCGTCGGTGCACGTGGATCCGCGCGAACTGTTCGTCGACGACGGCGACGTGCTGACGTCGGCCGGCACGGCCGCGGGGATCGATCTGTGTCTGCACATCGTGCGGACGGACCACGGCAACGAGGCAGCCGGCGCGCTCGCCCGCCGGCTGGTGGTCCCGCCGCGCCGCAGCGGCGGTCAGGAGCGCTACCTCGACAGGTCTTTACCAGAGGAGATCGGCGCCGACCCGCTTGCCGAGGTCGTCGCCTGGGCGCTGGAACACCTCCACGAGCAGTTCGACGTGGAGACGCTGGCGGCACGCGCCTATATGAGCCGCCGTACGTTCGACCGCCGGTTCCGCTCGCTCACCGGGAGCGCGCCGCTGCAGTGGCTGATCACACAGCGGGTGCTCCAGGCGCAGCGGCTGCTGGAGACGTCGGACTACTCCGTGGACGAGGTGGCGGGCCGCTGCGGCTTCCGCTCGCCGGTCGCGCTGCGCGGGCACTTCCGGCGCCAGCTCGGCTCGTCTCCTGCCGCCTACCGGGCCGCCTACCGGGCCCGCCGGCCGCAGAGCGAGAGGCCGGGTGACCCGGAGACGCCCGTGTCCCACTCCGGCCCGGCGGGCGTTCCGGTCGGCCTGCCCGGCCACGGACCGGTGGGGCCCGTACCGGCCCTTTGTCGATCAGCGCGATCCGGTCGCACAGCCGCTCGGCCTCCTCCATGAGGTCGGTGACCAGAAGGATGGTGACGCCGCTGTCGCGGACGGTCTC
>NZ_JBFAET010000045.1:0-58359 GCF_040642095.1 Streptomyces sp. NPDC020362 | reverse complement strand
GCGGCGGGCGAGGGCCACGTTCCGCTCCACGATCTCGCGGTGTCCCGCCCGGCCGTAGGCCACCAGGGAGAACCAGGCCGGCAGGGCGCGCAGGCGCCGCGAGTTCTCCGGGGTCAGGTGCAGGAAGTCGGGTTCCCCGGCGGGCAGGCCCAGATACGGCGAGGCGTTGTGGAACACCGCCACCTGCAGGTCACGTCGGCGGGTGAACTGGACCGCCGCGTCGTAGGGCACATTCAGCCACTTGTGCAGATCCACGCAGACCGAGTCGGCCGCATCGAGTCCCGCGACCAGAGCCGCATACGTGGGGGACAGGGCGGCGAAGCCGCCGAACGCGGCGTCCACGTGCAGCCAGAAGTCGTACCGCTCCTTCAGCGCGGCGATCGCCCGCAGATCGTCGAAGTCGACGGTGTTGACCGTGCCCGCGTTCGCGACGACGATCGCCGGCCGTCCGCCCAGGCCCGCGAGTGCCGACTCCAGTGCCGCCACGTCCACGGCCTCCCGGTTGCCGGGCAGCAGCGGCACCCGCTGCAGCCGCTCGCGGCCGATACCCAGGACCGACAGGGCCTTGGCCACGCTGGAGTGCGGGCTGCCGGAGAGCACGTCGACCGGGCCCAGCGCCGCCGCCCCCGCTTGGGAGACATCCACCCCGAGCCGCTCCCCGAGCCACTCGCGGCCGATCGCGAGACCGACGGTGTTGGACGCGGTCGCCCCGGTCACGAACGCCCCGCTGTGCGCCTCGCCCAGACCGAACAGCTCGCGCAGCCAGGTCACGGTCTCGCGTTCCAGCTCCGCCGCCCACGAGCCGCCGGCCCCCGAGACGTTCTGGTCGAACGCGGCCGTCAGCCAGTCCCCGGCGACCGACGCGGGGGTCGCCCCACCGGTGACGAAGCCCAGGTAGCGGGGCCCGGCCGAGCCGGAGAGGCCCGGCGCCCACCGCTCGGCGAAGTGTGCGAGGGCGCCCGGGCCGCCCGCTCCCTCCTCCGGGAGGGGCGCGCGAGCGGGCGCCCGGCCGGGCGCGGCGACCGGTCGGTCGGCCAGCCCCGCCAGCTCACGGTCGGCCACGTCGCGGGCCAGCTGCAGGAGTTCGGAGAAACGGGAGAGATCGTCGGTGAGTGTGTGCTGCATGAGCCGCAGCGTAGGTCCGTGGCCGAGCCCGGCACCCGGTCCACCTGAGGGAAACTGGACCGGTGGGCGCAGGTTCGCCGCCGGTCTCCCCGGGGCTGCGGCCGGACGAGGTACGGGCGCCACGTGGCTGTGATCCGGGCCGCCGCGCACGGACTCGGTCCCCCCGGCCCGCGCCTGGCCACCGACCGGACCGCCCTCGGTCGCCCCCCGGACAACCCTCAACCGACCCCGGACAACCCTCAGCCGCCCCTGCACCTGCCGTTCACGGCGACGCGAGAGACGGCGACTCGGACGGTGGGTCCGCGGCAGGCGGGCGCTCGGGCACCGCCGTCCGCCCGGTCATCGCCGTGCGCAGGCGCCCCAGCAGCTGCCGTGCGGCCGGACTCATGGGACCGTCCGTCCGCCAGGCCAGGGCCACGCGGCCGCGCGCCCGGGGGTCGGCGATCCGCAGCGTGCGCAGGCCGGGTGCCGTTTGCGGGCGCGGAAGCACCGCGACGCCGAGGCCGCGGGCCGCGAGCCGGGCCAGCGCGTCGGGGGCGGCCGCCTCGAAGGCGATGTGCGGCCGGAAGCCCGCCTCGGCACACAGCCGGTCCACGACGGTGCGCACCCCGGTCCCGCGGGGCAGGCTGATCAGGCGGTGCCCGCGCAGCGCGGCCGGTGGGACGGCCGCGGCGCCCTCGTGCCCGGCCGACAGGGGATGTTCCGGGACGGCGGCCGCGACCAGCGGCTCGTCGATGACGATCTGCAGGCCCACACCCGGCGGCGGCTCCTCCTGCGCGACACCGATCACCGCGAGGTCCAGCTCCCCGCCGCGCAGCGCGGCCAGCATCCGGTCCGAGGTGTCCTCGGTGAGCGTGACCTCCACCTGCGGATGCGCCTCATGGAAACGGGCCAGTATTCCGGCCAGGTCGAAGGCGTGGGTGAGGGTGCCCGGGACGAGCCCGACAGCGACCCGGCCGCGCAGCAGACCTGTGAACTCCTCCACCGTCTGCCGCACCCCGTCGACGGCGGCCAGTGCGGCCCGCGCGAACGGCAGCACGGCCTCACCCACCTCCGTCGGCCGCACCGTACGGCCCGTGCGGTCCAGCAGCGGCTGCCCCAACTCCCGCTCCAGCTGGCGTATCTGTGCGCTCAGGCCCGGCTGCGCCAGATGCAGCCGCTCGGCGGCCCGGGTGAATCCGGCCTCCTCCACCACCGTCACGAAATACCGCAGCTGCCTCAACTCCATAACCGTTCATGATAGGTCCGAGACGGACCGGTTCTTGGACTTATCGGCGTCCTGTCAACACCCTTGATCCATGGGGAAAGCAGCAGACACCGTCACCACCGGAGCCATCGCCGCCGAACGCCGGGAGCTGGCCGACCTGTTCGGCACGCTGACGTCCGGCCAGTGGGAGGCGCCCAGCCTGTGCGCGGGCTGGCGGGTGCGGGAGGTCGTGGCGCACATGTCGATGGGATTCCGGTACCCGGCCGTCAAGGTCCTCGGCGAGCTGGTGAAGGCACGCGGCAGCCTGCACCGCATGACCGACCGGCTCGCCCGCCGGGACGCGGACGCGCACCCCGACCCCGAACTCGCCGCCTTCCTGCGCACCCACGCCCGCCACCCCTGGAAGCCCCCGGTCGGCGGTTTCGCGGCCGCGCTCGGCCACGACGTCGTCCACGGTCTGGACGTCACGGTCGCCCTCGGCCTGGACCGGAAGGTCCCCGAGGACCGGCTGCGGATCGTCCTAGACGCGATCGACCCGCGCGCTTTCCGCCTTTTCGGTACCGACCTCACGGGTGTGCGGCTGTGCGCCGACGACCTCGACTGGTCCTTCGGCACCGGCACTCCGCTGCACGGGCCCGCCCAGGACCTGCTGCTGGTCGCCTACGGCCGCAGGCTGCCCGCCGGTCGGCTGCGCGGCGACGAAGTTCACCGTTTCGTCACAGCCTGACCGGAAGCACAACCGTCGGATCCGGAGGCGGGTCTAGTAGGCGCAGACCGCGGGAATCGCGAAAGGGAGCACCTGGGCAAGGCCCGGGACGCAAGGGGAGAAGGGGAAGTGGACGCTATGGGGGACATACGCAGACGAGGTGTCGTCGCGCTCGGTCTCACCGGGCTGGTGGCGCCGCTCACACTGGCCTTGACCGCGGCACCGGCCCAGGCCGCGAGCTGCACGACACAGGCGGGTCCGTACCAGAAGCAGGTGGAGAAGTTCCTCGGCCGCCCGGTCGACGGCAAGCAGTCCTCCGCCGACTGCCGGGCCGTCCAGGCCTTCCAGAACCGGCACGGCATCACGCCCGCCATCGGGTACGCCGGTCCTGTCACCTGGGGCGTTATGGACCTGATGAACAAGCAGAAGGCGGTCGGGAACGATCCCAACAAGGACGGCAAGTGCCCGGTGGACAAGGGCCGTATCGCCTGTGTGAACCTCACGCTCCAGCTGAGCTGGATCCAGGACGGCAAGAAGCTCGTCTACGGTCCCGTACCCGTGCGTACCGGCCGTAAGGGTTATGTGACCCGCACCGGTCTGAAGAAGATCTACTGGCGGGACATCGACCACGTCTCGAACCTCTACAACGTGCCGATGCCCTACAGCCAGTTCTTCGACGGCGGCCAGGCCTTCCACTCGGTGAACCTGAGCATGTGGAACCCGCCGGGCTCCCACGGCTGCGTCAACATGACCACGACGGACGCCAAGAAGTACTGGTCGCTGCTGAGGACGGGCGACGACGTCTTCGTGTACGGCCGCAAGCCGGGCACCTGAGCCGCACCGGGACCCGGCCCCGGGCCCTTCGGGGCTCAGTTCTCCGGTGCGTCCCCGAAGTCGGGGATCTGCAGCCGGACCCCGCCCTGCCGTGCGGACTCGTGCGCGAGGACGCCCGGCAGGGTGTAGCGGGCGGCCACCCATGCGTTCACCGGGGGCAGGGTGCGCGTGGTGACGGCGGTCACGAAGTCGTCCACCAGGAAGTGGTGGCTGCCCTCGTGCCCGTTGCGCAGCGCGTCGAACTCCCGCGGCAGCCGCGCCCGGTCGTGCACCGGCGCCGATCCGGAGGTGAAGGCGGCCCGCAGCTCCGGCGCGACGTGCCGCAGCGACGGATCGTCGGGGGAGAGGGTCGGCTTGGGCCCCAGCAGCTCGCTGATGTCCTCCACACCGTTCTTGTCCTGCCACAGGGCCACCGTCGCCAGCTGCTCCATGCTGGCCTCCGTGCCGAAGAACCGGAAGCGTGACTCGCGGATGTGCGAGGGGTAGCCGACCCGCCGGAACTCGTTCGTGCGGAACGAACCGCCGCCCGCCACCTCGAACAGCGCGGTCGCATTGGACACGTCGTTGTCGAACCGGCTGACCGAGCGGTCGAAGACGCCGTCGTCACGGTCGTCGCGCACCCCGATCGCCGACACGCTCACCGCGTGGGTCCGCCAGGCCCCCAGCACGCCGCCCACGGAGTGCGTCGGGTACAGCAGCGGGGGATAGCTGGCGGTCGCCTTCCAGTTGTCGCCGCCGCTGTACTTGTAGGCCTCGTAGAAGCCGAGGTCCATGTCGTGGACGTAGTCGCCCTCGGCGTAGAACAGCCGGCCGAAGGCGCCCTCGGCGATCCGGTTGCGGGCGTGCACGGTCGCCGGGTTGTACTGGCTGGTCTCGCCCATCATGTACGTCAGCCCGGTCGCCCGGACCGCGTCGAGGATCGCGGCCGTCTCCTCCACGGTGATCGCCATCGGCACCGCCGAGTACACGTGCTTGCCCGCGCCGAGCCCCTGCAGGACCAGCGGGCCGTGGGTCCAGCGCTGGGTGAAGACCGCGACCGCGTCGACCGCCGGCGACCCCAGCATGGCCTCGTACGACGGGAACGTGCCCGCGAGCCCCTGGGTGACGGCGAGCCGCTCGGCCCGTTCGGGCAGCAGATCGGTGACGTAGACGTCGCCGACGCCGGGGTGGGCCCGGAACAGCGCGGCGAACTGACCGGAGAACTGTCCGGCGCCGATGATGCCGAGGGAAAAGGTCATGCGTTTTACTTTTGCCTCAAAAGAATTGGAGCGTCAAGAGGGCGTCCTGCTTGCATCGATGCGGCTCCTCGCAGAGCTCGATCACGGTAGAGTGGCCAGATTACTTCCTTCTCGAAAGAAACGGAGGGGTCGGCCCTCATGAGCAGCTGGCTGCCCCTGAGCCCGGGTGAGCGCTCGGTGGCGATCGAGGTCCTCGTGCACGGCCCGCTGTCCCGCACCGAGCTGGCCCGGCGGCTGGACCTCTCACAGGGCAGCCTGACCCGGCTGACCAAGCCGCTGATCGAGTCCGGCCTGCTCGTCGAGGTGCCGGAGACGGCAACCCCGCCGGAGGCGCGCCAGGGCCGGCCGTCACAGCCGCTCGATGTGGTCGCCGGCTCCCGCTCCTTCCTCGGCTTCAAGATCACCGCCGACACGGTGTACGGCGTCGTCACCACCCTGCGCAGCGATGTCGTCGCCCGCCTCGACAGGCCGCTCGCCGATCGTGACCCCGCACGCGTCGCCGACCTGCTCGCGGAGATGACCGCCGAACTGGCCGACGGCCGTCCGGCCGCCGCGGGCATAGGGATCGGCGTGGGCGGACTGGTGCAGGAGCGTGCGGTGGTCGGCGAGTCGCCTTTCCTGCAGTGGCGGAACGTTCCGCTCGCCGAGCTGGTCCAGGAGCGCACCGGCCTGCCCGTGGTCGTGGAGAACGACGTGGCCGCCCTGGTCGAGGCGGAGACCTGGTTCGGTGCCGGACGCGGGCTCGACCGCTTCGTCGTCCTGACCATCGGCGCCGGCATCGGCTACGGGCTCGTCCTCGGGGGCAGGCGGGTGCCCTGTGCCGAGGAGAACCGCGGCTTCGGCCGGCACTGGATCATCAACCCCCACGGCCCCCTCACCCCGGACGGTGGGCGCGGCAGCGCCGTGTCGCTGCTCACCATCCCGAGCATCCGCTACCAGATCCGCGCCGCCCGCGGCCGGGACGCCACCTACGAGGAGATCCTCGCCGACGCCGCCGGGGGTGAACCCATGGCCCACCGGGTGATCGACGAGGCCGCCCGGGCCCTCGGCACCCTGGTCGCCCAGATCGCCAACCTCGCGATGCCGCAGAAGATCCTGCTCGCCGGGGAGGGTGTCGGCCTGATGGATGTGGCGGGAGACACGGTCCACGGGACCATCCGTGCCCACCGTCACCCGCAGGCCGCGCCCGTGGACCTGGAGACCAGGGTCTCCGACTTCCACGACTGGGCCCGTGGCGCAGCGGTGTTGGCCATCCAGGTCCTCGTGCTGGGCGCGGCGGCGGAATGAACTCCCGCTGCCGCTTGACACATTGACGTGATGAGTAACACGGTCCGGAATGTCCGTATCGGGTGTGCTTACTCACAGCGCCTTCACGTCGCTCGGCATATGCTTCACAACATGTCCACCACTCTTGAAGCCGCCTCCGAGCGATCGGCCGCGGAGGTCAACGAGGAGATCAGGGCCCTGTGGCTCCGGTCGGGCGGGACACTGACCACCGAGCAGCGCGCGGAGTACCAGCGCCTCGTGTTGGAGTGGGCCGCCGCGGCCCCGCAGTCGCACCGGGCGGCCTAGAAAGGCCGACGGGCACCTGCCGTACCGTCCAGGGGCACCCGTGAGTGCACGGGTGCCCTTCTCGTAGCACCTCCGCAGACCCGGGGGCCCTGAAGGCCCCGCGTCTCGTCGGCCCATGTCGTAGTCGTCCCGTCAGCCCCACGTCGCCGAGTAGTACCGCTGGTACGCCCTGCGGTCCTGCTCGGACCGGATGTACCGGGTCGCGACGAGCGCGATCAGACTGCCCGCGATGACCAGCAGCCCGGGACCGATGGTCCGGGTGTCCGTGAGCCGCGCCAGCAGGGTCTGACCCTGTGCGGTGCCCGTCGCGGGCGCCGAGGAGCCCGGCGAGGCCGCGCTCGGCGCGACCGCACCCTGCGCGGCCGCCGCGGACGGCGCGGGGGAGGGCGGTGCGCTCTGGGCGCCGCCGGCGTTCTGCGTCGACACGAGGAGCCGGACGTTCAGCGCGGCCAACGCCTTGGTCAGCGGCTGGAAGAACGTCGTTCCGCCCGCCTTGCAGTCACCGCTTCCGCCCGAGGTGACGCCCAGCGCGATGCCGTCGGAGAACAGCGGGCCACCGCTGTCGCCCGGTTCGGCGCACACGGTGGTCTGGATGAGTCCGGTGACCGTGCCCTCGGGGTAGTTCACGGTGGCGTTGAGCGCGGTGACCTGGCCGTCGTGCAGTCCGCTGGTGCTGCCGCTGCGGAACACCCGCTGTCCCACCGTCGGATCGGCCACACCGGTGATCCGCACGCCCTTGCCGCCGCCGATCGCGACCACCCCGGCGCCGTCACCGGCCTTGCCCGAGTTGTACTGGACGAGCGAGAAGTCGTTGCCGGGGAAGGTGCTGCTGACCGTCTTGCCCAGCTGCTGGTCGCCCTGGTTGTCGGCGAACCAGATGGAGCCGGCGGGCCCGCAGTGGCCGGCGGTCAGAATGAAATCGCTCTGCCCGTTGGTGACGTTGTAGCCCGCCGAGCAGCGGCCGCCCGTCGAGAGGATCGGCTGCGCCCCGTTCAGTCGTGTGGTGAAGGTGCCCTTCATACGCTCCATGTGCACGAAACTGCCGATGCCCGTGGCGACGTGGGTCATGCGGGACCAGTCGGCGGCCGACACCGTGGAGTCGGCCTGCACCACGACCCGGTTGGTCCGGTAGTCCACCGCCCATGCGGTGCCCGCCACCCGAGGGGCCGAACGCAGCGTGGCGGTGGCCGACTTGAGCTCGTTCATGCTGTGCGACACGACCTTCGCCTCGGCCCCCGCCCGGCGCACGGTCTGTGCCGCCCCCGAGTCGGTCACCGCCACGACCGGCCGCCCGTCGCGGCCGACCCAGCTGCCCGCCGTCCGCCCCGTGCCGAGCTTCGCCACCAGCGTCGCACCGGTGTCACCGCTGGTCCCGGCCGTACTGAGCGGGGTGGCGGACGCCGGGGGAGGCTCGCTCGCCATGGCCGCCTGTGCGACCATCGCGCCCCCCAGAAGGAGTCCGCCGACCGCCGCCAGCCGTGTCACTCGCCTCACGACCCGTCGTCGTGCGTGCCTCATGCGTGGCTCCCGAACCCGAACGCGCGATGCCCCTGCCGGCACCGCGGGGACCTCCGGTCGTCGAGGGCCCACGTCTGAGTACGTGGCCCGCCCCGGCGGCGTTCACCGACGGCGGCGATCTTCTCGGACCGCCCGTGCCCCGGCGCCCGCGCGCTCAGTTCTTGCGCGCCACCCCGCCGAACATGGCGACCTCCTCCGGCTCGGCCCCCTCGGTGCTCTCCGGGCGCCAGCGCGAGCAGGACACCACGCCCGGCTCCAGCAGCTCCAGACCGTCGAAGAACCGGGCCACGTCCTCGGGCGTGCGCTGGGTGAGCTTCGGAGTGCCGTGCTCGTTCCAGAACGCGACGGCCTCGTCCACGTCCGGCATCGACGGGCTGGTGATGGTGTGCGACAGCACCAGGTGACTGCCGGACGGCAGCCGGTCCGTCAGTCGCCGCACCATGCCGTACGGGTCCTCGGCGTCGCCGACGAAGATGACCACGCCGAGCAGCATCAGCGCCACCGGCTCGCTGAAGTCCAGGGTCTTCGCGGCGTGTTCGAGGATCGCGTCGACGTTGCGCAGATCCTCGTCCAGGTAGTCGGTACGGCCTTCGGGCGTGCTGGTGAGCAGGGCGCGCGCGTGCGCGAGGACGAGCGGGTCGTTGTCGACGTACACGATCCGGGCGTCCGGAGCGACGCGCTGGGCCACCTCGTGCGTGTTGTCCGCGGTGGGCAGCCCGGTGCCGATGTCCAGGAACTGCCGGATGCCGACCTCGCCGACCAGATGGCGTACGGCCCGGCCCAGGAACAGCCGGTCGGCACGCGCGTACTCCCCGATGCCCGGGTGGAGCGCGCGGATCTGGTCGCCGGCCGCGCGGTCGACCTCGTAGTTGTCCTTGCCGCCGAGCCAGTAGTTCCAGATCCGGGCCGTGTGCGGCTGGCTGGTGTTGATGCGGGCGCGCAGCGACACGGCCACGTCGTTGGTGGCTGCCGGGTTGTCGGTCACGTGGGTTCAGCTCCTGGATGCCTGAGGAGAAGTGCACCATTCAAGACGCAATCTAGACGCCCGAGTTGACCGGCGCTCGTCCGGGGTTTTCCACGCCCGGACCGAGCCGCGGCCGGCTGAGTGTGTCGCACCGCACCGACGCGGCGTCGACGTACCGCCCCCGAGCCCCGGCCCCGGGCCGCTGCCCTCCGTACCGCGTCCGGCCGGTCTGCCCCGTTTCCGCTCACACCGCAGCGCCTTATCTTGAGCCCCATGACCAGCATCCCGCACGGCACACCCGGCGAACCCGATCCGCTGCGCGCCCTCGGCCTGGAGCAGCTGCGACGTCGTACGAGCATGAAATGGCGCGCCTACCCCGAGGACGTGCTGCCGCTGTGGGTGGCCGAGATGGACGTGCCCCTCGCCGAGCCGGTCGTCCGCGCCGTCACCGACGCGCTCGCCCTCGGAGACACCGGCTACCCGGCGGGCACCGCCTACGCCGAGGCCCTGGCGGGGTTCGCCGCCAAGCGGTGGAACTGGGACGGAGTCGCCGTGGAGCGCACCGCGATCGTCCCGGACGTGATGCTCGGCGTGGTCGAGATGCTCAAACTGGTCACCGGCCCCGGAGATCCGGTGATCGTCAACTCGCCGGTGTACCCGCCGTTCTACCAGTTCATCACCCACATGGACCGCCGTGTGGTGGAGGCCCCGCTGGGCACCGGTCTGCGCCTCGACCTCGATCTGCTGGCGGACACGTTCCGGCAGGCCACGGCCGGCGGCGGCCAGGCTGCCTACCTGCTGTGCAGCCCGCACAACCCCACCGGCACCGTGCACACCGCCGCCGAACTGGCCGCCGTCGCCGACCTTGCGGAGCGCTACGGCGTCCGGGTCGTCGCCGACGAGATCCACGCCCCGCTCGTCGCCCCCGGTGTCACCTTCGTGCCCTATCTGAGCGTGCCGGGCGCCGAGCGCGGCCTGTCGCTGATGTCCGCGTCCAAGGGCTGGAACCTGGCGGGGCTCAAGGCCGCGCTCGCCCTCGCAGGTCCCGCGGCCGCCGCCGATCTGGCCCGGCTGCCCGAGGAGGTGAGTCACGGCCCCAGCCACCTCGGCGTCATCGCCCACACGGCCGCCCTGGCCGAGGGCACCGGCTGGCTCGACGCCCTGCTGGCCGGTCTCGACGCCAACCGGCGTCTGCTCACCGCCCTGCTCGCCGAGCAACTGCCCGCGATCCGCCCCTGCCCCGCCGAGGCCACCTACCTGGCCTGGCTCGACTGCCGCGCCCTGGGCCTCGGGGAGGACCCCGCCGAGGTGTTCCTGGACCGCGGCCGGGTCGCCCTCAGCTCCGGCCTGCCCTTCGGCACGGGCGGTGCCGGGCACGTACGTTTCAACCTCGCGACCTCCCCGGAGATCCTCACCGAGGCGGTGGGGCGCATGGCGGCGGCGCTGACCTGAGCGGAGGCCGGGGCCCGCCCGCGGTGCCCGGGAACGGCGTGGCCTCCTACACTGCCGGGATGGACGACACGCGGCCGGCCCGGCTCGGCTCCGGCAAGTACCTGCTGGTCACCAGCTACCGCAAGGACGGAACCCCCGTCGACACCCCCGTGTGGGTGGTCCAGGACGGGGACGGCCTCGGGGTCTGGACGGCGGCCGACAGCTGGAAGGTCAAGCGGATCCGCCGCCGCGCCGATGTCCTCGTCGGTCCCTGCGACCTGCGCGGCCGTCCCACCGGCGACCAGGTCCCGGCCACCGCCGAGATCGCCGACGCGGCCACCACCGCCCGCTACCGCACGCTGATCGCCCGCAAGTACGGCATCACCGGCCGCCTCACCCTGCTGGGCAGCCGGCTGCGGCGCGGCCTGGAGGGCACGGTCGGGATCCGCGTGACCCTGAAACCGTGATTCGGCAGGTCGCGAGGCCCTGAGTGGCCCGGCCACGGGCACCTGAGCCGGCCGGCCCGGGTCTGTGGGACGGCCGGTCCCGAGGCACTCATCCGGCCGGTGGCGAGGCCCTGATCCGGCCGACCGAGTGCCTGAGCCGTTGAGCCCGGAGGCTCCGAGTCCTTGAGGCGGAAAGCACTCAGGGCCTGAGGCGCGTTCCGCCCACAGGCCCTGAGCCGCTTTGGGCCCTGAGGCCCCGAGAAGGCCGTCGCCGCCTCAGGGCCCGGGTGCCGCTGCGGATGCGGCTACGACGCGTCGAGCACCGTGCCGTTCAACTCCAGCCCGCCGGGCTGCTGTTCGCCGGTCTGCGGGTCGATCTGCCGGAACCGCACCGACTCGGCGGGCTCCGTGACCCGGTCCTTGACCGTCGGAACGGTGATGTCGACGCCGGTGCTGCCCGCCGGGATGTTCTCCCACAGGTAGAGACCGCCGTTCACCTTGGACAGGGGCCGCTCCGGGTCCGGCGAGGCGCCGGTCGTGTCCCGCAGCCAGCGCGCGGACACGTCCTTGGTGGACAGCTCCGGCCCGGTGGGCTGCACCGCGACGAAGGCCGCGGTCATGTCCACGTCGACGGCCTCGGACAGCGACACCCGCCACTTCAGGGCCTGCCCCTCGGTCACCCGGTCGGCCACCGGAGTGACGGTCGTCTTCGGCGCCGGATCGTCGTTGTGCACCGTGATCCCGCCCCGGTACGAACCGATGACCGCGCCCCGGACCGCCTTGACGAGGATGTTGTACGACACGTCGTCGCCGTAGCGCGTGTTGCCCTTCACCCGGACGGGCACGTCGATGTCGTGGCCGCCGGGATGCACGGTGACCAGCCGGTCCCTGGCCCGGCCGCCGGCCGGATCGAGGACGTACACCCGGACCTGTCCGCTGCCCCGCCCCGACACCCGGACCGGAACCCGGTAGGTGCGCACACCGGAGTCGCCCTCGTCGACGGTCGTCCGGCCGACGTCCACCCGCGCCAGCGCGGCCGCCCGCACCGCCGGCAGCCCGGGCCGCCAGCCCCACGCATCCATCAGCCAGGCCCGTCCCGATCCCGAACGCGGGGTCAGCTCAAGGGACTTGACCTTGTGCAGGTCGAGCCGGCCACGGGCGGCTGCGGTCAGCGGCACCCGGATCTCGCGCGCCCAGTAGGAAGCGGTGCGCTCGCTGCCGGGCAGCCCGTCCATCCGCACCTGGCCGAGGACCGCCTTGCGGCCGGAGGCGTCGGTGGCCGACACGTCCAGGCGCGTGCCGCGGGAGTTCGGCGGCACGAACAGCCTGAGGGCCAGCGCCTTGTCACCGGCCAGCGAGACCGGGTCCTTCACGCGTACCCGTGCCGGGGCGCCGGCGTGGGTCCAGCGCAGGGCGACCGCGTTCCGTCCGGTCTCATGGTCCGTCTCCCACGAGGCGAAGTGCGGCGAGCTTCCCTTGGCCCCCTCGCCCAGGCAGGCCTTGGCCGGGGAGGGGTCCACCGCCGCGCACAGCCTGCCACCGGTCACCGACACCCCGCCGTCGGGCAGGAAGGCGGCATCGCGGCGCCCGCCCACCGCATGGGTGAGGACCCGCGCCGGGTCCGCCGACGGCGCGCGCCTGCCGGAGCCGTCCAGCAGCGGCCGTACCTTGTCGTCACCGGCGAGGAACAGGCGCGCGGCGGCCGCGATGTAGGTCGAACCGGCCCGGTGCTGCTGGTCGGCCGTCAGCCGGGTGCCGGAATGCTTGCCGCACACCGGGTCGGGGTGGCCCGGGTCGTCCCCGAAGTCGTCCTGCGCGGGCGCGGTGGCCTGCCCGGGCGTCCACTCGGAGTTGAAGAAGTTGTGATTGGCACCGATGACGTAGACCGCGCTGTGCAGGGCGGTGCCGCGGCTGACCGCGCGGGTGCCGTCGACGTAGACCTCGCCCTCCAGGTCGGAGACGTCGCCGTCGCAGCCCGGCAGGATCGTCGCGGACGGGACGTCGGGCACCGGGTTCTGGCCGAAGACGGTGGGGCCGATGAGGACCAGGCCGCGGATGGTCCAGCGCACCGGTCCGTGATAGCCGTCCTGGGCGGCGGGCGGCGGGTAGAGACTGTCCAGCGCGGCCCGGTTCACGCCCTCACCGCCGCGGGAGTGCCCGACGAGCAGGACGTGCGACAGGTCGGCACGGGGCGCCTCGCGTACGACGGCCGGGGCCGTCTCGGGGTGCGCGGCCCAGCCGGCCCACCGGGCCAGGTGCAGTCGGACCAGCGATGAACGCGCCTGCGCGCCGCCGTCCTCGACGTCTCCGTCCTGGCCGTTGATGCCGTTCGCGGAGATCGAGACGGTCACGTAACCCTGCGAGGCGAGCAGCTTCTGGTCGCGCAGATAGCCGCGGTGGCTCGGCACCGGCCTGGTCCCGGCCGGGCAGGGCCAGGCACCGCTGATGTCGTGCCCCTTGTAGCAGGTGAAGTGGCGGCCGTGCAGGAACAGCGCGAGCGGGCGAGGGCCGCGGGCGCCGGTGGGAGCGACGACCACCGCGCGCATCTCCACGGGAGCGGCGAAGCCCGGCAGCCGGACCGACTCGAGGCTGTACTCACCGGTCCTGGTGCGGTACGAACCGGGCTTGCCAGGGTCCACGTCGCCTGCCGGCAGCGTCGCCGGGGGCTGGACGGGCGACGTGCCCGAGGCGGTCTGCCTGCGGTCCAGCCGCCGTCCCCCGGACCAGACTTCCAGGTCCCGCAGCTTCCCGGCCTGCCGGCCGTCCAGCCGCAGCCGGAAGGTGCGCCCGTCCGCGCCCGGCTGCGGGACTCCCAGCAGCCGTCCGTCCGCGCGGAATTCGACGCGCGCGTCCCCCATGGGCACCGGCTGCTTCGACCGCCACACCAGCTGCGGCGTCGGTGAACCGCCGGTGATCCCCCACCCCGGTGGCATCGTCCCGTCGTTCCCGGCCGTCAACGCCCGTATGTCCGAGGGTGGTTGACTCTGTGCGGCTGCCACCCCTGGGGATGCTCCCGCCACCGCGAGCAGCGCGGCAGCGGCGATCCATATGCGCCGGGCACGGACCACGGCTCCTCCTTGAACCCCGACCTCGGGCGCCACGGCCGTACCCGGGCACCCCTCGCCCCCGGAGGACGGAAGGGGAAGTCTGTGGGTTGCCTGTGAAGAGCAAGTGATCGATCACACTGCGCAGTCGGGTGCGGTCAGATGCGGTCGGGCGCAGTCAGGTGCCGTCGGGTGCGGTCCTGGGACCGGCGCCGACACCTGTGCCGTTCAGGAGGGATGTGCGATCGTCCTCAGGTCCAGGCCCGGTACGGCTCGTCGACCAGCTGGAAGACGGGCTCGCCCCGTACGGGGTCCTTGGTCGTCGACAGCCGGACCCGGTCTCCGCTGTGGATGCCGACGGGCGGCCCCATGACCCGGCCGCGGACGACGAACCCCTCGGCCATCTCGATCAGCGACACGTTGCGCGCCGCGGGTGTGTTGCGGTGCACCACGGTGGAGTGGCGGACCGTCCCGGCGCCCTCGCTGCGCTCCGTGCGCAGCTCGCTGCCCTGGCACACCGGACACAGCAGCCGGTGGTAGGTCGCGGTGCCGCACCAGGTGCAGCGCTGGAAGAGGATGGCGTCCTTGGCGTCCTTGGCGTCCGCGGAAGCGGGGTCGAGAACACCCGTCGCGGAGCCGCCCGCCGAATGCGAGGTGCTTGCTGAGTGGTGGTACACGCTGGTCAACTCCCCTGCGCTCGGCCGGAATCCCGCGTGCCCGGCGCGAGTCGCGCACGCAGGTGCGCGGTGGCCGTGCCACCGTGCACGCCGACAGAGTATGGCACTGAGTGTCACTCGTAAAGGCACTCCGTACCCCGAATCTGCGGAGGTCCGGTGAGGATGTGGCTCGGCCGGGGCGCCCTCAGGCGCGGCCGAGTGCGGTCTCGAACTCCTGCACCACCCGCCACAGCGGGGCATCGCGGCGGGTGACGAGGACGACCACGTCGTCGGGGTGCTCGGCCCGCTCGCCGTCGGACGCGGTGAGGGCGGCTTCGGGCAGGGGGGCGATGGTGC
Source organism: Streptomyces sp. NPDC020362 (assembly GCF_040642095.1). Classification (NCBI taxonomy): domain Bacteria; kingdom Bacillati; phylum Actinomycetota; class Actinomycetes; order Kitasatosporales; family Streptomycetaceae; genus Streptomyces; species Streptomyces sp. NPDC020362. The sequence continues at coordinate 43,261 of NZ_JBFAET010000045.1, read as the reverse complement.
GGGGGTGCGCCGGTCGCCCGAACGCGGCCTGTACGTATCCCAGGGCGTGGTCGACCGCCACGCCGGCGTCGCCCTTGCCGTCCGAACGCAGCCAGGAGCGCAGGGCGTTGTTGTGGGCGGCGACGACCGCGGCCGCGATCACATCGGCCCGCAGGGTGCCGTCGGGCCGCCCGGCGAACCGCCCGCGCAGATACGCGGCGAGCGCCCGCTCGTAGCGCCACACCACCGACAGTTCGTAGGCGCGCAGCCCCGGCACCTTCTTGGTCAGGCGGTAGCGCTGCACGGAGAAGGCCGGGTTCTCCGCGTACATCCGCAGCACCAGCCGGGCCGCGTCGCACACCCGCCGTACCGGCTCGTCCTCCTCGTCGCTCTTGGCGAGGAAGGCGCTCATGTCGGCGAGGCAGCGCTCGTGGTCGGGGAAGACCACGTCCTCCTTCGAGGGGAAGTAGCGGAAGAACGAGCGCCGGCCGACCCCGGCCAGGGCCACGATGTCGTCCACGGTGGTCTGCTCGTACCCGCGTTCCAGGAAGAGCTGGAAGGCCGCGGCGACCAGGGCGTCCCGCATCGGCGGCTTCGCGGCCGATGCCGCGCTGCTGGAGCTCATGAACGGGAACGTAGCACCCGGCCCCCATTCCTGGCACTCGGTGCAGCGAAGGAGGGGTGATGGGGGAACTGAGTGCACTGAGGTGCCACCCGGCTCGGCGTGAGGTACCCGGGGGACCGGGCCGGGGGCGGAACCGGCCACCCTCCGGCTTGACCGGCCACCCTCCGGCGTAACCTTTCTGCATCCCAGTTGCCCGAGGAGCCCCGCATGTCCGCCGCCCGCCCCCGCATCCTCTACGTCACCGACCTGGCGTACCCGGCCCGCGGGCGCCGCTACGGCGACGAGGACGTCTTCCTGACCTCGCGTCTGCGGGAGCACTTCGACCTCGCCCTGTGCCACCCGCTGGACGCGGCCGCGCTGATGGACGCCTACGACGCGGTCGTCGTCCGCAACAGCGGGCCCGTCCTCGGCTATCAGAAGGAGTACGACTCCTTCCGCGCGCGAGCCCTCGCGGGCGGCACCCCGGTGTACAACCCGCTCAGCGGCAAGGCGGACATGGCGGGCAAGCAGTACCTGCTCGACCTGAGCGCCGCGGGCTACCCGGTCATACCCACCGTCGACCGCGCCGAGGACCTGCACCGGCTGCCCCAGGCCGAACGCTACGTGGTCAAGCCCAAGCTCGGCGCGGACTCCCTCGGTCTGCGGATCCTCCCCGCCGACCGGCTCGCCGGCCTCGCCGACAAAAGCGTCCTCATCCAGCCGTGCGTCGACTTCGCCTACGAGGTGTCCTTCTACTTCGTGGACGACGACTTCCGGTACGCCCTCTACGCCCCCGACCCCGACCGGCGCTGGGAGCTTCAGCCGTATCCGGCCACCGCCGCCGACCTGGAGTTCGCCCGGAGCTTCGTCGACTGGAACGGGCTCGGCCACGGCATCCAGCGCGTCGACGCCTGCCGCGTCCGGGACGGCGAGCTGCTCCTGGTCGAGCTGGAGGACCTCAACCCCTACCTGTCTCTGGACGCCCTCCCCGAGGAGGCCCGGGACGCCTTCGTCACGGCGCTGACGGCGTCCCTGAGCCGGTTCGTCCACGAAGTGCGCGATGCGCAGGGAGCGCAGGGAGCCGAGGGGGCGCTCATCCCGGCCTGAGGGTGATCAGGGGGCTGCGGCCGGCCAGAAGATGTCGTTCCGCCGTGCGTCGCCGGCCGGGTCGCCCTGCCGGGACCGCAAGGTGAGGCCGAAGCAGTTGCGGCGGGGCTGAACCGCTCCGGCACGGGCGCCGTATCTCGGTACGGGGACCGCGCACTCCCGTGCCCATGGGACGGAAGGAGAGCAGGGTGCCGACACCGCCCGATCCCGAAGAGCCCCACTCCGGACCGGTCCTCGAACCCGTCCGGGTCGTGCGGCTGCGCCGCTTCGACGCCCTCGCGGAGCTGATGCGGGAGATGCGCCCGGAACCGGAGGCGTACGAGTCCTTCCCGTCGCCCTCGTCGGCGCCTTCTCCGTCGTCCTTCCCGTCGCTTCCTCCGTCGTCCCCTCCGTCGTCCTCTTCAGTGCCCTCTTCGCCGGACACCGGCACGCCATGGGCACCCCACGCCGACGAGGAGGAGACCCAGGAACTGCCGCCCTTCGCGGGCACCCCGCCCGCCACCGGTCGGCCCGCCCCCGCGAACCCCGGCTCGGGTGACGGTCTCCGCAAGGCCGCCGTCGCCGTGGCCGTGGGCGCGGCCGCACTCGTCGGCTTCGGCTGTGCCCTCCTGCTCCCCGGCCGCCAGGAGGCCGGTGCGACCGCGGGGCCCTCCCGGCCCGCCACCACAGCACCGCCCGTCACCGCCCCGGCGGCCCCCGCCACCACCCCCGGCACCGGCCCCTCGGCCGACCCCGACGGAGCCGGCACCCTCCGACAGGGCGACACCGGCCCCGCGGTCGTCGACCTCCAGCAGCGCCTGCTGCGCGTCCCCGACGTCTACCGCGACGGCTCCACCAACGGCACCTACGACGCGGTCCTCACCGCGGCCGTGGCCCGCTTCCAGCTCTGGTACGGCATCAGCGGCGACGAGACCGGCGTCTACGGCAACGACACCCGCCGCGCGCTGGAGTCCCGGACGAGCCTCGCCGACGGCGGCTGATCACCCGGGTTCGAACACCGGGCAAGTCCTCGGGAAAACCGGAGGTACGACCGACCGCCGGGCCTCACCATGGGCACTCCCCCCGCGGTCCGCCGCCGGGCGCACCTCGCACCACGACCGAAGGCCACGCCGATGACCGGCTCCCGCATCCCGGGCCTGCTCGTGCCCGCCGTCTTCCTGCTCGCCCTGATCGTCGGCGTCTGCTGGTACTGGCGCCATCGCGACGACGACTGACGGCGGCCGGCGAGGTCCGGCTACTCCTCCTCCAGCGGCATCCGGATGTCCAGCACGCACACGTCGTCCCGCCGCTCGTCCGCCGGCAGCGTGGCGAGCAGTGCATCCAGGGAACCGGCCCCGCCGCGGGCGTCCGCGCGGGCCGCGTCGGCCAGGCGGGCGAAGCCCGCGTCGATGGCCTCGCCGGGACGCTCCACCAGGCCGTCGGTGTACAGCACCAGCCGGTCCCCGGGTTCCAGGCGGATCTCGGCCGACTCGAAGACCGGGTGCGCGCCGGCCCCGAGCAGCATGCCGCGGGGGCGGTCGAGGTAGCGCACCTCGCCGCGGCGTACGAGCAGCGGTGGCGGGTGGCCGGCCTGGGCCCACCCAAGGCCACGGGTCCTCGGGTCGTAGCGGGCGAGGACCATGGTGGCGGTGGTCCGGCCGTCCCGGGAGTGCAACAGCAGCCGGTTCAGCCGGGTGAGGGCTCCGGTCAGCGAGGAGCCCGTACTGACCATGCCCTTGGTGGTGAACCGGAGCTGGGCCATCGTCGCCACCGCGCCGATGCCGTGGCCCGCCACGTCGCCCACCACGAACAGCGCGGCGTCGTCGGGCAGTTCGACGGCGCTGAACCAGTCGCCGCCGACGTGGATGCCCGACTGGGAGGGCAGATAGGCGACTTCGACGCGCAGTCCCGCCAGCCGTACCGGAGTGCTGGGCAGCGGCAGCAGCGCGTGCTGCAGCCGGGCGGCCAGGGCACGTTCGGCCTGCAGGATCCCGCGCTGCAGGAGCATCGCGCGCTCGCTCTCCACCAGCGCGAGTTCGGCGCTGCGCTGCGCGGTGAGGTCCTGCAGGAAGCCGTGCACCTCGACGGGGGTGCCGTCCGGTTCGGTCACGGCCTCGGCGACGATCCTGAGGTGCCGTACGCTTTCGGGCGTCCCGATGCGGAACGGGACGTCGAACGGCCGCGCGTGCCGGACGAGTCCGGCGATCGAGTCGGTCAGGGAGCCCGCGTCCTCGGGCAGGACCAGATCGGGGAGCCGCTCCAGGCGGACCGGTCCGCGTGCGGGATCCAGCCCGAGCACGGTGTAGGTCTGCGGGGACCAGGCGATCTCCCGGGTGACCAGGTTCCAGTTGGCCCAGCCGAGGTTGCCGAGTCGCTGCACGTCGGCCAGCCGCCGCTCCTGGCGGTCCACGGTGTCGTGCCGCAGCCAGGTCACCAGCAGTCCGTCCCCCAGGGGCGCCGCCCGCACCGAGTAGGTGGCGGTCACGGGCACCCCGTCGGCGACGTCCTGGTAGGCGAACGGCTCGCTCTCGAACGGCACCCCGGTGATGAGCGCATCCAGGTAGCCGTGCCACAGCGGCTCGCCCGCGACGGACGGATAGCTCTCCAGGATGTGCGTGCCCACCATGTCGCGTCCGGTCCGGCCGAACACGTCGACCGCGTCGGGGGCGGCGGCATCGATGCGGTAGTCCGCCACTTCGCCGGAGGCGGCCCGCAGCGGGGTTAGCAGGATCGCCGCTCCCGGCAGGGCGTCGAACACGCTCTGCACGATCTGGGTGACGCTGTCCTCGGGGTGTTCCGGCGGGGCGTCGAAGGCGCGGAGCCGGCCCGCGCACAACCGGGCCACGGCCCGCAGCAGTTCCCGCTCACGCGGGGCGAACGCGCCGTCCCGGCGGCGCAGCACCCCGAGGGCGAAGCCGGCATCGTCCCCGCCGGGCACGGGCAGCCAGGCCCGCGACGGCCACCGCTCGGGCGGGTCACCGATCAGGAGGTAGCGCTGCCGGTCCGCGGCGAGATCCTCCAGCCAGCGCGGCTCGCCCAGCGTCAGGGCACCGAGCGGGGCGACGCCGCTCAGGGGTGGCATCTGATGCCAGCGCAGGGCGAAGGCGCTGCCGACGCCGGCGTGCCCGATCAGTTCGAGCCGGCCCCCGCGCAGCCGCTCGTACAGCAGCACGGCGCCCGCACCCACCTCGGGCGCCAGGTGCTCCAGCAGACATCCGGCCAGTTCCTGCGCCGAGCCGACCCGTACCAGGTCGCGGCCGATGCGGCCGAGGAGTTCCGCGACGTCGTCGGTGCCGGCGGGCGGGGCCTCCCAGGTGGCGGCCGAGGGCGCTGTGGCACCGGCCTCCGCTGTCGCGGGGGCCTCCTGCTGGGGCGGGACGAGGGCGCCCAGCGTGAGCCAGCACTCCTCAAGGAGCGTGCGGTTGCCTGCCTTCGCGCGCTGCGCCAGCTCGTCGTGGGCGGCGTCGGGGGAGCAGCCGGTCCTCGCCATCAGCGCGCCCTTGGCGCGCTCCAGGACGGCCGAGACCGCGGCCATGTCCCGCAGCCGCTCCATCTCGGCGCGCTGCCGGGCCACGACCTGGGCCAGCGCCGCCGGATCGGCGCCGGTGCAGGGGTCCACGGGACGCGCGGGCTCGCTCGTCACGCGACGAGCATGGCACATCCCGGCCCGCTCGATCACCCGTCTGCCACGTCCGGATCGCCGCACACGAGCGGCGGGCACGGGCGACCGGCACGGTGGTCCGGCGGGTCAGCGGCCGGCGCCGCGTCCGGCCAGGGCGTCGCTGACCGCGCGGACACTGCGCGCGATGTGCTGGAGCTGCAGGACCTCGGCCGCGTACAGCTTGATCGTGTGCTCGATGACCGACTCGGGCAGGCCGAGGACGGGCAACTCGGCCCGCGCCGTCTGCAGTGCCGTCCGCGCCACCCGGATCTCCTGCTGGACCTGGATCTGCGCATGCCGGGCCAGCAGTACGGGATGCCGTATCAGCGCGGGGTAGCTGGCGTAGCGCGCCGGGATCAGGTCGCGCAGCCACTTGGCAGCCGAGCGTTCCCAGTCGTAGCTGCCCGGCGTCTTGACCTGACAGGGCCAGTCGGGGCTGATGCGCGTGGTGGTCAGGGTCATGTTCATCGCTTCCGGTGTGCGGGCGTCGTGACGGTGGTCCGACGGTTGGGGCGGCCCCGGTCTAGGGGATGACCGGGGCCGCCACGGGCGCATCGCCTGGGCGGTGCGCCACCGAACACCCCGGGCGCCGCGTTGGGTAGGAAACGGCGGCTGGGGGTGTTCGTGCGGGAGCCCCGGGCGTCGGAGACCGGTGCGGCGTGCGGGCTTGCGTGCGCATGGCGGTCCGTCGGCTTTCTCGGGGCGGTCTGCGGGCGGTCAACCCGCAGGTGCGGAACGTGCCCGGAGTGGGTCGGGTGCGATCCGTGAGCAGTATTTATATATGCCGTCCTGTTTGCAAGACGTATGAAAACATTCATGCGCGAAATGCGGTGAATGCTCCCCTGCTGGCGAATGATCCCCATGGGCGGGGTGCAGGGCAGGAAGAACTGCGGGGAGGATCCGCAACGGCGAAAGGATCACTCCCCGGAGAAGGAACGGAAGATCAGTCCCGGAGGAAGAACTGGTGCTGGTCGGCCACCTGCTCGTACTTCTCCAGGCGGGCCTGCGTACGCTCCGGATCGGCGTCGGTCATGGCCTGGAGCAGCGCCGCGGCCAGCACACCGGGGGCCGCGTAGGAGTCGAAGACCAGACGGGAGCCGGTGCCGGTGGCGAAGGTGACGTCGGCCTCGTCGGCCAGCGGGCCGAGCGCCAGGTCGGTGATCAGCGCGACCTTCAGGCCGGCGCCGCGCGCCACCCGGAACGCGGTGAGCGTCTCCTGCGCGTGCCGGGGCATGGCGAACGCCAGCACCCAGGTGCCGCCGGCCTCGCGCGACTGCAGCAGCGCGTCGTAGGCCACGCTGCCGCCCCGCGTCACCAGCCGCACGTCGGGATGGATACGGCGGGCGGCATAGCCGAAGTACTCGGCCAGCGACACCGAGATGCGCAGCCCCAGCACGGTCAGCGGGGTGGAGCGGGACAGTGCCTGGCCGATGCGGATGACCCGGTCGGGATCGGCGAAGTCGCGGCGCAGGTTCTCCAGGTTCTGGATCTCGGCGTCGACGGCCGCCTGGAGCTCGTTGGCGCGGTTCTCCTCGCCCGGACCGCCGGCCAGGGTGCTCAGCGCGATCGCCTGGAGCTTCTCGCGCAGCGCGGGGTAGCCACTGAAGCCGACCGCGGCGGCGAAGCGGGTGACGGAGGGCTGGCTGACCCCGACCCGGTCCGCCAGCTCGGTGATCGACAGGAACGCCGCCTCGGTGATGTGCTCGATCAGGTACTGGGCGACCCGCCGCTGCCCCGGGGACAGCCGCGGCCCGTCGAAGAGTTCCCTGAGCTGGGAGGTCGGTGCCGCCTCGGCCGCGGGCACGCTTTTGCCCGAGGTGATCGCTGATGCCTGGGCGCGTGCCTGCTGCGGCGAGGGCACCGGTCCGTCTCCTTTGTCTCCCACGACCACTCAACATAGCTCACCGACCGTGGTGACCAGGGGCTGTGACGGGCCTGCAGGCTCATCGCCGGTACAGAGTGATCGAATGGCCCACTTGATCGACGGGACGGCTCGTGTCGATCAATTCGGCCAGCTCGCCCCGTGCCTTGGCGGCGGCGGAGTCCGACACGACGAGCAGCCCGTGCACCCGGTCCTGCGGCACCGTGCGCGGATCGGAGGCATCGATGCCGTAGTACGAAGGAACACCGCTGCCCTTGTAGACCAGCCACACGCGGTCGCCCGGGTACCGCTGCCGCAGGCGGTCGGCCAGCCGGCCCAGGTCCTGCCCCCAGTCCACGTTGGAGTCGTGCAGCAGCCGGTGGGTGTTGGCCGGCCCGCCGAACGCCTCGTTGGCGTACGGCAGGTAGTAGGGGAACGCCCGCAGCGAACTCACCGCCACCCACAGCACCAGCAGCCCCGTCAGCAGCCCCGCCCGCCGCCACCGCAGCGCGAGCACACCGGCTCCCGCAACCGCGAGGAACATCGGCACGAACAGCGCGTACCGCGTCCCGAAGTCCCGCGAGCCCGTCATCGCCGCCGCCAGCAGCACCACGGGCGGCAGCAGCAGGTACGGCGCCGCGGGCCTCAGCCGGCGCACCGCCACGGCCGCGACGGCACCTGCCGTGCCCAGCCCGAGCAGCCCGAGCGGCGTCTTCACCATCAGCGCGGCCGGCAGGTAGTACCAGAGCGAGCCCGTGTACAGGTGCCCGAACAAGAAGCCCTGCCAGGGATAGTCCTCCAGCCCGAACTGCACCCGCATCCCGGCCCCGTACGCGCGCGGCAGCGGCAGTAGATCCGTCAGGCGCCCGCGCAGTCCGTGCACGGTCGGCACCGGCTCGGCGGGCGCGAACCGCAGCCGCGGGTCGACCGACAGATACGCGGCCCAGACGACGGCGACGGCCACCAGCGCCACCACCGCCGCCCACGCGAGTCCGAGGAGGACCCTCCGCCGCCGGTCGGCTCCGACCCGGGCGCCCCACACCGACACCATGGCGAGCAGCATCACCACAGGGACGGCCGGCAGTGCGCTCATCTTGGTCGCCACGGCCGCCCCGAGCGCCGCCCCGGCGAGCGGCAGGTACGGCAGCGGCCGGTGCCGGGCCCGCCACACCAGCCAGGCCGACGTCAGCACGAACCCGGCCTCCGGCACGTCCAGGGTGGCCAGCGAGCCGTGCGCGATCACGTCCGGGGAGAAGGCGTAGAGCGCGAGCGCCACCGGACCGCCCGCACCGCCTGCCACGTCACGCGCGAACGCGAACACGACCAGCCCGAACAACAGGGTCAGCACGATCACCGGGAGCCTTGCCCACAGCATCAGCCGCCAGGGGTCGTTGCCCGACTCGTACAGCAGATGCCGGCCCACCTCGCCCTGGGTGCCTGTGTACGAGGGGTCGTAGTGCGGGCCGGCCACCGCCACACCGGCTGCGATGAGCAGCTTTCCGAGCGGAGGGTGCTCGGGGTTGTAGCGCACCCGGTGCTCGTGCAGATAGTCGGTGGCCGTCGTCACGTACACGGGTTCGTCGATGGTGGGGGTCTGCTGGACGGCCGTGGTGACCATCGCGACGGCCATCTGGGCCAGCAGCAGCGCCACGAGGAGCGGCACCAGCCGGCGTCGTCGGCGGCGGACTCCCGCACACAGCCGTGCGAGCGGCCGGCCGGGCCGGGGCCGTTCGGGACCCGCAACGGGGGCCTCGGGTGCCAGGACCGCCCCGTCCGCCTGGTCGATCCGGTCGGCCCGGTCCGTGGGCACCGTGTGCTGTTCGCTCGCCATCATCCGCCCCGCGGTGGCACCGGCCGCACGGCGACGGGCACGGTCGTGGGGCCCGATCATGGCCCCACTGTCGCACCGCTCCCGTCACCTGGGGCGTCACCGCTTCACGAGTCGTACCGACAGACCATCTGCCGTGTAGACGGGTACGGCCCGCAGCCCGTCCGGGTTCACCTCGACCCGTCCGAACCGGCCGCGCATCCTGGGAACGTCGAGCACCGGCAGCGTGCTGCCCGCGTCCGGCTCTTGAGGGACTCGGTGCACGCCACCCCGCCCGTACGTCCACGTCCCCGTACCGCTGCCGCCGGCGCTCGCGCTCGGCGTGGCCGTCCTGCTGTGCCGGCGGCTCCTCCTGCGGCGCGATGTTCGCCATGCCGACACGAGCCCTCCTCCCGCCGCTCATCCGCTTCCTCGTATTCCGGAAGAGGCTGGTGGAAGGTTTGGCGACCACCGGAATGAAGGGCTGATCACGCATGCATCTGCCCCACCAGCGCCACCCGCTCCACGACCTGCCGGACACCGCGCAGGCCCACGACGCCGTTCTCGCCGAGGTCACCGAGCAGGCCCTGGCCGCATCACACCCGAGGGCAACCTCGAACACCCCGACGCCCACGACGACATCGGCGACACCTCCCTCGGCATCACCTCACTGCTCGCCCTCGCCTGGCAGCGCGGCAAGGACCCGCGGCTGCCCGAGGCGGTGCGCCGCAGCCTCGCCTTCCATCTGCGCGAGCGCGTCCACACCGAGGACAACCCCGGCTACCCGAACCTGCGCATCACCGACTCGGGTCTGCCGTACGCCCGTTACGTGCTGGAGGCGGGCGCGCACCCCATCGGCGACTGGCCCAGCACGGTGTGGGCGCTGCTCCAGGCGGTCGACCTCCTCGACGCGGCCGACGGCCTCCTCACCGACGACCAGCGCACCGCGCTCACGGAAGTGGCGCACGGCCACTGGCGCTGGCTGACCGAGGCGACCTTCTTCAACCCGCAGGAGGCGGGCAACCAGGCCATCGGCTGCGTGGTCGGCGGTCTGATGCTGGCCCGTCATCTGCCCGGCGCGGAGGGCGAGTCGGTCCGCTCCCGGGCGCTCGTCCTGTACACCGAGGAGATCCGCGCCCACCGGGTCCGCGACCGAGGTGCCCTGCTGCCGCCCGAGCACGGAGGGGCGTACGACAACAACTACGGCCCGATCTCCCTGTCCTTCCTCGCCCAGGCCCATCGGATCAGCGGCGAGGAGATGTTCGCCGAGGACGGCGACACGCTCGCCCGCTACCTCGACGCCCGCCTGACCGGCGGCGGCTTCGACATCGGCGGCCCCCGGTACAGCGAACAGCGCTCCGGGTTCGAATCCGTGCTGGGTCTGCGGTACTTCGGCCGGCGCATCGGCGCCGACCTGGGCCGCTACCGGGGCGACACCCTCCCCCACCGCCTGAAGGCTGGGGGAGGTACCCCCACGGGGCGGCACGCGGTCCAGCGGGACGGCCGGATCGACGGGCACTTCGCCTTCATGCTGGTCTGGCAGATCCAGGACACCACCCGCTGGCACCGCGCCCCGGCCACCGCCACCGTGCGCCACCAACTGCGCTCCGGCTCGGTCTCCGTGGCTTTCGACAGCCGGATGACCCCCTCGCTCGCCGAGGCGGCGGGCACCTACTACCTGCCCGCGGCCGTGCGCCGCCAGCAGGGTTTCGGTCCGGTCACGGACGGCTTCCTGCTGTGCCGCCCCATGGGCGAGGTGCGCGTCCGGGACGTCCGCGCCCACGGGCTCGTGGCCAAGCTGGTCACCAAGCCGGTCGTCGGCCGCGACCATGTGCTGCGGCACGTACGGTCGTTGTACGTCACCGACGGCACCAGGCTGTGGATGACGGTCGCCGTCGAGCGGCTCGGCGGGGCGCCCTACCTGCTGTCCGGGCTGCCGTACGCGGCCGACGACGGCGACCGGGTGCGCCGCGTCGCCGAGGGCGAGGTCGCCTCCGCGGGCGGGCTGCGCCTCACGCATCCCGCGGACCAGGGCCCCGACCACTTCGACGCACGCGCCGAAATCACCCAGGAACAGGCGGCGTTCGCACTCGCCGCCGATCCGCGCGGCTACGGCAACCCCGACGAGGGCTGGTGCCACCTGGTCGGCTCCACCGCGCTGGAGGCCGACCCGGCGCCGGGCGCACCCGAGGGGCTGCACGTGTTCGCCGTGCGGTACGGGCCGGGCGGTCCCTTCGCGCCGGTCTTCGACAGCGACGGAAACGACCTGATGGTGCGTACCGATGCGTTCACCGCCGTACTCGGCGATCCGGCGGGCGACGCCGGCGGGGAGCCCGCACTGATGCTGTACGCCTGAGCACCGGCCGCGCAGCACCAGGCGGCCGGGCCGGTCCTGCCCGGCCAGCCGCGCCCGGCCGGCCGCGCCAGCCCGAAGGGCCCGGTCAGCCGCGCCAACCCGCCGGACCCGGACCGGTCCTGCTGGCCCGCCGGGCCCGGGTCGGGCCTGTCCGGCCGTCGGGTGGGCCCAGTAAGCCGTAGCCGGCCGACGGCCCTGGTCAGCTGTGGTCGGTCGGCGGGCCTGGTCGGTTGTGGTCGGTCGGCGGGCCTGGTCAGCCGTAGTCGACCGACGGCCCTGGTCAGACGCGGTCGGTCGGGCGTGGTCGGCTCTGCTCGGCCATCGGGCCCGGGTCAGGCCTGCCCTGCCGCCGGCCGCAGTTCCGGTGCCCGGCACGGTGCGGGCAGTGCGCCGGCCGGGACCACCAGATCCGCCCGCTCCCGCGTCGCCGCGATCAGGTCGGCGTTGCGCTGGTCCGTCCCCAGCACCCAGGCCACGGCCGCCTCGTGATCCTTGCCGAACTCCTCGTGCCGGGCGACGAGCCGCCGGATCCGCTCCTCCTCGTCGATCGCGCAGAACCAGACCTCGTCCAGCAGCGGCCGCACCCGCGCCCACGAACCCTGCGCCAGGAGAAGGTAGTTGCCCTCGGTCACCACCAGCCGGGCGGCCGGCTCCACCGGAATCACGCCCGCGAGGGGCTGCTCCAGCACCCGCTCGAACCCGGGCGCGTACACCACCTCGTCCGTCTCTTCGCGCAGCCTGTGCAGCAGCGCCGCGTACCCCGCCGCGTCGAAGGTGTCCGGCGCGCCCTTGCGGTCCCGCCGGCCCAGCCGCTCCAGCTCGGCGTCGGCCAGATGGAATCCGTCCATGGGAACGTGCGCCACCCGGGGCGGGCCGTCGGCGTTCAGGGCACGCACCAGGTGCTCGGCGAGCGTGGACTTGCCCGCGCCGGGGCTGCCCGCGATCCCGAGGATCGTGCGCCGTCCGCCCCGGGCGAGAGCACGGGCACGGGTGAGGAGGTCGTCGAAGGTCAGCGGCACACAGCAGAGTGTGTCACTCGCGGTTGCGGCCCGGTGTGGCGTGCGCCACCCACTGGAAGCCGCCCGGCGGGGGAACAGTGCTGGGTATGACTGAACTCGGTCTGCCCGACACCATCCTGGCCTGTCTCTTCGACCTCGACGGGGTCGTCACCAAGACGGCCGTCGTGCACGCGGCCGCCTGGAAGGAGACGTTCGACGCGTTCCTGCGCGACTACGACGGCGCGCAGGGACGGCCCTTCGACGCGGTCGCCGAGTACGACGAGTACGTCGACGGGCGCCCCCGCGCCGACGGTGTGCGCGCCTTCTTCGGCTCGCGCGGCATCCATCTGCCCGAGGGCACCCCCGGCGACCCGCCCGACGCCCGTACCGTGCACGGCGTCGGCAACCGCAAGAACGACCTGCTCCTGGAGAAGATCCGCACCGGCGGCGTGGAGGCCTACGAGGGCACGCTGCGCTATCTGGAGGCCGTCCGCGCGCACGGCCTGCGCACCGCGATCGTCTCCTCCAGCGCCAACTGCCGGGACGTGCTGCGCGCGGTCGGTGCCGAGCACTTCTTCGACGTGCGGATCGACGGCGTGGTGGCCGCCGAGCGGAACCTGCCGGGCAAGCCGCACCCCGACACCTTCCTGGCCGCCGCCCGAGACCTGGGCGTCGAGGCGGCGCGGGCGGCCGTCTTCGAGGACGCGCTGGCCGGCATGGACGCGGGCCGCGCGGGCGGCTTCGGACACATCGTCGGCGTCGACCGCGTCGGCCAGAGCGAGGCGCTGTACGCGCACGGCGCGAGCGTCGTCGTCAAGGACCTCGCGGAGCTGGGAGGCAAGCGGTGATCACCCACGGGTCGTACACGGTCGAGCCGTGGGCCGTGCGCGAGACGGAGCTGAACCTCGACGTCCTCGCCCAGAGCGAGTCGGTGTTCGCGCTGTCCAACGGGCACGTCGGCTGGCGCGGCAACCTGGACGAGGGCGAGCCCCACGGTCTGCCCGGCAGTTACCTCAACGGAGTGCACGAAGTGCATCCGCTGCCCTACGCGGAGGCGGGCTACGGCTATCCGGAGTCCGGGCAGACGGTCATCAACGTCACCAACGGCAAGATCCTGCGCCTGCTGGTGGACGACGAGCCGTTCGACCTGCGCTACGGCCGCCTCGTCAGCCACGAGCGCGTGCTGGACCTGCGCCGAGGGCTGCTGGAGCGGACCTGCGAGTGGACGTCCCCGGCCGGCTCCACGGTCCGGGTGCGCTCGACCAGGCTGGTCTCGCTGACCCAGCGGGCGGTGGCCGCCGTGGCGTACGAGGTGGAGGCCGTCGGCTGCCGCAGCCGGGTCGTGATCCAGTCGGAGCTGGTCGCCAACGAGCAGCTGCCCGGGGCGAGCGGCGACCCGCGCGCCGCGATGGCGCTCCAGTCGCCGCTGGAGCTGGAGGACGACTTCGCCTCCGGCAACCGGCTGCGGCTGGTGCACCGCACCCGGCGCAGTGGCCTGAGGGTCGCCGTGGCCGCCGACCACGTGGTCACCGGTCCCGGGCGCACCTCGACCCGCAGCGAGAGCGGTGCCGACGTGGCCCGGCTGACCGTCACCTCCGTGCTGGAGCCGGGGCAGACGCTGCGGGTGGAGAAGCTGGTCGCACACGGCTGGTCCGGCACCCGCTCGCTGCCGGCGATGGCCGACCAGGTCGACGCGGCCCTCGCCGCCGCCGCGCACGACGGCTGGCAGGGGCTGCTCGAGGACCAGCGGACCTGCCTGGACGACTTCTGGGCCCGCGCCGACGTCGAGGTGGACGGCGACGAGGAGATCCAGCAGGCCGTACGGTTCGCCCTCTTCCACGTGCTGCAGGCCGGGGCTCGCGCCGAACAGCGGGCGATACCGGCCAAGGGGCTGACCGGCTCCGGCTACGACGGGCACGCCTTCTGGGACACCGAGATGTTCGTGCTGCCCGTGCTCACCCACACCGCCCCCGCGGCCGTCGCCGAGGCGCTGCGCTGGCGGCACAACACCCTGGACCCGGCCCGCGAGCGCGCCGCGCAGCTCGGGCTCGGCGGTGCCGCGTTCCCCTGGCGGACCATCCAGGGCTCGGAAGGGTCGGCGTACTGGCCCGCCGGCACCGCGGCCTTCCACGTGAACGCCGACATCGCCGACGCGGTCGTCCGCTACGTCGAGGCCACCGGCGACACGCGCTTCGAACGCGAGACCGGCGTGGAACTGCTCGTGGAGACGGCCCGTCTGTGGCGGTCGCTCGGCCACCACGACCACCACGGCGTCTTCCACATCGACGGCGTCACCGGCCCTGACGAGTACAGTGCCGTCGCCGACGACAACACCTACACCAACCTCATGGCCCGGCAGAACCTGCTGGCCGCCGCCGACGCCGTCGAGCGGCACCCGCGGGAGGCGGAGCGCCTCGGCGTGGACGAGGAGGAGAGTGCCGCCTGGCGGGACGCAGCCGAGGCCATGCACCTCCCCTACAACGACGAACTCGGCGTCCACGAGCAGCACGCCGGATTCACCCGCTACCAGCGCTGGGACTTCGCGGGCACCCGCCCCGACCAGTACCCGCTGCTGCTGCACTTCCCGTACTTCGACCTCTATCGCAAACAGGTCGTCAAGCAGGCCGACCTGGTGCTGGCCATGTACACCTGTGGCGCCCACTTCGACGACGAGCAGGTCGCCCGCAACTTCGCGTACTACGAGCCGCTGACCGTACGCGACTCCTCCCTGTCCGCCTGCTGCCAGGCCGTCGTCGCGGCCCGGGCGGGCCATCTGCGGCTCGCCCACGCCTACACGGCCGAAGCGGCCCTGATGGATCTTCAGGACCTGGAGCACAACACCCGGGACGGGCTGCACATCGCCTCGCTGGCCGGCACCTGGATGGCTCTGGTGGCGGGCTTCGGCGGGATGCGCCGTACCACCGGGGACACGGCCGGGCCGAGCTTCGCGCCCCGCCTCCCGGAACGGCTCCGCCGCCTCGCCTTCCACCTGCAGTTCCGCGGCCGCCGCCTGCGGGTGGAGATCGCCGCGGACAAGGCGTCGTACACGCTGCTGGACGGGGAGCCGCTCACGCTGCACCACCACGGGGAGCCGCTGACGGTGAGTACCGACGAGCCCGCCGTCCGCTCCGTGCCGCCGGTCAGTCCCCGGCCGGCTCCCCAGCAGCCCGAGCACCGGGCCCCGAACGCCGGCTGAGCATCAGGACAGCACCCCGGAGAGAAGGCCCAGCAGGTCGCCCGTCGCGTCCGCGGCGAGCAGCGCCGCAAGGGCGCCCAGGGCGAGCACGGCCGCCGCCGCGGACCACAGCTGCGGCGGCGGACTCGCCTGCAGCGCGGCGATCCGGCGGGTGACGGCCCGGTCGGTGAAGTGCAGGGCGCATGCGGTGCGGGCCCGGCCGACGCTGAGCGCGGCACGGGCCAGGGCGCGGGCGGTGGCCCGGCGGTCCCCGACGGCGGCCGCCGCCTGCTCGTCGGCCCACCGCTCGACAAGGAAGACCACGGCCGAACGGACCGGCGCGAGCAGCGGGTTGGCCGCCGCGGCGAGCGTGGCCGCCGTCACCAGCGGCCCGTGCCGGTGTGCAAGGTGCGCGCGCTCGTGGGCGAGCAGCACCCGCCGCTCGCCCGGCTCCAGCGCGCTCAGCATCGCGGAGGTGACCAGGATCCGGCCAGGCCGGCCCGGAATGGCGAAGGCCTGCGGCACCTCGGAGGCGGCGACGATCAGCTCCGTGTCCGAGGGCTGCCCCGCGCACAGCCGTCGCAGCGCCCGCCGCGTGCACCACTCGGCACGCACCGTCCGGTGCACCCGCCACACGACGACGGCCAGCGCCACACCCGCGGCGACACCGACCAGCTCCGGTACCGGATCCACCAGCCGCCGCCCGTCCTCGCGGGCCTCCCGGACCACCGGAGGCGCGTCCCCGAGCAGCGCGGCCACCAGCAGCATCAGCGACCAGGTCGTGGCCGCCGCGGTCACCACGGCCGCCGACGTCAGCACGCGCGCGGCGAGCGCCGGGGCCACCCGGCCCGCGATCACCGGGGCGACGACGGACAGCAGCAGCGACAGGACCAGCGGGGTGTACACGTCGAACTTCACGTGGCGCCTCCGGCGAGCAGTTCGCGCAGCGCCCGTTCCTCCTCGGGGCTCAGTCCGGTCACGAACTGCTGCAGCGCCGCGATCGGGTCCGGGCCCCGGTCCAGGGCCTCGTGCATCGCCTCGGCGGTCAGCTCGGCCGCGTTCTTCGCCGGCCGGTACGCGCCCCGGCGCCCGTCGGCGTCCCGCAGCACCAGCCCCTTGTCGAACAGGCGCTTGAGGATGGTGTGGACGGTGTTGTAGGCGAGCCCGCCAACGATCTCGGCCTGGATCTCCGCCGGCGTGAGCGGCCGTTCGGTGGCCCACAGGGTGGCCAGCACCTCGCTCTCCAGCGCCCCGGCGCTGCGCCGCTCCGCTCTGCCGCGGGACCCTGTGCCAGCCATGCCCCAACCTTACAGCGCGTAGGGGCCTGGGCCGGATGGCGTACCGGCCGGGCGGAAGGCCGCGATCCGCTTCGATCCGGCCCTGTTCACCTCGGCGTCCGTCTCCACCTACAAGCTGTAGGGTCTCCGCAGGACCCTACAGGCTGTAGGGGTGGGAGGGTGACGATGGCAGGCAGCACGCGCGCCATGGCCGACGCGGCTCCGTGTGAGTGCCCTCGCGGGGCGTGCACCGGCACCCGTGCGCGGGGCCATCCCGGTGGCGTTCTGCGCAGGCCGTTCCTCGGCGGACACCAGCGGGCACAACGCCAACAGCACGGCGCACGCCATCGCCCGCACCGCTCGCAGCACCTCGGCGACCGCCCCGGTGCCGCACGCCTCCGGCCGCCCGGGCATGCCCGGCACCGGCCGTCCGTTCCCCTCGACGACGTGCGCCTCAACGCCGTACCGAGGGCCGGTTCATGACCGGGCGCCATGGCAGACCCAGGAGAGACGGTCGATGACCCAGCACGCCGTACCGGAGGCCGCCCAGGACGTCCCGCCCCCGTCCGCCGACGCGCCCATGGCGTCCCCGGCGGGCCTCGCCACCGCCGCCGGCCGCCGCCGGGCCTACGGGCACACCCTGATCTGCCTGGCGGTCCTGCTCTGTGCGGCGTACCTGGCCCGGCGGCACTGGCCGACGCTGGAGACCGGCGCGGTGCGGCTGGCCGGCGCCGACCAGGAGTGGCTGCTGGTCGGCGCGGCGGCCGCCGTCGCCACCTGGGCGGCCTCGGCGTTCGCCCAGCAGGGTGCGGTCGCCCGGCGGCTGCCCGGACCACGGCTGGTGGCTGCGCAGTTCGCCGCCTCCGCGGCCAACCACCTGCTGCCCGCCGGGCTCGGCGCGGGCGCGGTGAACCTGCGGTTCCTGATGCGCTGCGGGCTGTCGGCGAGCCGCTCGGCCGGCGCACTCGCGGTCAAGGCCACCGCCGGCGCCGGGGTCCGGCTCATCCTGCTCGCGGTGCTCGCACCGCTGTGCCCGGGCCTGCTGAGGGTCCCGCACATCTCCCCGGCGGTGCTCGCAGGCGGCCTCGGCGCCGCCGTCCTGCTCGCCGTCCTGCTCGCCGTACTCCTGGCCGGTCCGCTGCGGCCGCGCTGCCGCAGGGCGTTGGCGGCCGTGCAGGGCGACATCCGAGCCGTGCACACCCGCCCGGCCCGCGCGGCGGCCCTGTGGGGCGGCTCGCTGGGCTTCGCCGCCCTGCACGCCCTGGTGGTCATCGCCGTCGGCCGGGCCGTCGCACTGCCGCTGTCCCCGCTGCAGGTGACCCTGCTCTACCTCGCCGCCAGCAGCGCGGCCGCCCTGCTGCCCACCCCGGGCGGCCTCGGCTCCCTGGACGCCGCCCTCGCCCTCGCGCTCACCGCGGCCGGCGCCCCCGCCGCGACGGCCGCCTCCGCCGTGCTCGGCTACCGGCTGCTGACCGTGTGGCTGCCACTGCTGCCGGGCCTGCTGGTGCTGGCGATGCTGGTGCGGCGCAAGGCACTGTGAGCCGGGCGGATGTGCCGGACGCCCGGTCCCGGGTTCCCCGGAAGCTCAGCGCGGCGTTTCCCGGACGTCCCCTCCAGGTAGGAGACGGGTGTCGAAGGACGACACACGAGGGGGAGCGCATGGCGGAGCATGACAAGGCGGGGCGGCCGGCGGCGGAGTTCTTCACTCCGGGGACCTCGTCGTTCACCGAGTTCCTGGCCGCGCACCGCCCCCGGCTCCTGCCCACCGCGCCCCCGTTGCCGGACGGCGTCCGCGCCGCGCCCGGCCGTTTCCCGCACGGCACCACGGTGCTCGCCCTCACCTTCCGCGACGGCGTGCTGATCGCAGGCGACCGCCGGGCCACGATGGGCAACCTCATCGCGCAGCGCGACCTGGAGAAGGTGCATCCCGCCGACGACCTGACGGCCGTCGCCTTCGCCGGAACGGTCGGCCTCGCGCTCGACATGGTGCGCCTCTACCAGGTCGAGCTGACGCACTTCGAGAAGATCGAGGGCATACCGATGACCCTCGCCGCCAAGGCGACCCGCCTCGCGGCCATGATCCGGCAGAACCTCGCCCAGGCCATGCAGGGCCTCGCGGTGGTTCCGCTGCTCGCGGGGTACGACCCCGCGGCGGCCGAGGGTGGGCGCGGGCGCATCTTCGCCTTCGATGCGGCCGGCGGCCTGTACGAGAAACGGGAGTTCCACGTCGAGGGCTCCGGCTCCCCGTACGCCCGCGGCGCTCTCAAGAAGCTGTACCGGCCGGGTCTGACCAGCCGGGAGGCCGCCCTGGCCGCGCTCCAGGCGCTGTACGACGCGGCCGACGACGATTCGGCGACCGGCGGCCCCGACCTGAGCCGCCGTATCTTCCCCGTCGTCTCGGTCATCACCGAGGACGGCTTCGAGCGGCTGGCCGAGGCGGAGGCGGAGGAACTCAGCCGCGAGACGGTGGAGCAGCGAAGCGGCCGCCCGGACGGACCGCACGCCGCACCCTGACGGACCGCACGCCCGCACCCGGACGGACCGCACGCCGCACCCCGACCGCTCACCCGTGCGCTCAGGTACCCGCAGGCACCGTCGGGTCCCATGACATCAGAGACCTCTCGGACCGCGGTGGCCGCCACCGGTACCACTGCCCCCTGCCCCCGGCCGCGCTGGAACAAGGTGCCCGAAGTCACCGTGTACTTTTGGGTGATCAAGGTGCTGTGCACGACCGTCGGCGAGACCGCCGCAGACCTGCTGAACGAGAAGGCAGGCCTCGGCCTGACCGGTGTGTCGCTGCTGATGAGCGCCCTGCTCGCGGTCGTGCTCGTGGTGCAGTTCCGCACCAGGGCCTACCGCCCGGCCGTGTACTGGCTCGCCGTCGCCCTGATCAGCGTCGTCGGCACCCTGGTCAGCGACAACCTCACCGACAACATGGGGGTCGCGCTGGAGACGACCACCACCGTCTTCGCGGTCGCCCTGGTCGTCGTATTCGCCGCCTGGTACCGCACCGAGCGCACCCTGTCGATCCACCACGTCGACACCGGCCGGCGCGAGGCGTTCTACTGGCTGGCCGTCCTGTTCACCTTCGCCCTCGGTACCTCGGCCGGTGACCTGCTCGCCGAGAAGATGGACCTCGGCTACTGGCTGTCGGCCGTGCTGTTCGCGGCGGCCATCGCCGCGATCGCCGTCGCCCGCTTCGCGCTCGGCCTGAACGCGGTGTGGAGCTTCTGGATCGCCTACGTCCTCACGCGCCCGCTCGGCGCCTCCGTCGGCGACTACCTGTCCCAGCCCACCGGTGACGGCGGCCTGGGCCTGGGCACCGTGGTGACCAGCGTGCTGTTCCTCTCCGTCATCCTCGGCCTGGTCGTCTTCCTGTCGGTCACCCGCAAGGACGTCACCGAGGAGCAGGCCGTACCGCAGGCCGTCTGACGACGGGTCACCCGGCGGGCAGCGTGACCACGAACCGGGCCCCGGGGGCGTGGCGGGCATCGTGGGCCACCTCGCCCCCGGCGGAGCGGGCCAGGCGCCGTGCGAGCGGCAGCCCGAGGCCCGCTCCGCCGTGTCCGTCCCCGGGATCGGCGCGCTTGCCGGGCTGGAAGAGGAGGTGCGTGAACGACTCGGGTACGCCCGGCCCGTCGTCCGTGACCTCCACGCACATCCCGTCGGCGGTCCGGCGGGCGGTGAGGGCGACCTGTGTACGGGCGTGGCGCAGGGCGTTGGCGAGCAGCGGGCTGACGATCCGTTCGAGCAGTGCGCTCGTCACACCCGCCCGCAGCAGCGTCCCGCCGTCGGTGACGGTGACCCGCACCGGGCCGGGGGCGTCCAGGGACGCCGCCACGCGGTGCAGGACGGGCAGGACCTCGGTGGTGCCGGGCGCCGTGGGTACACCGTCGCGGGCCTCGTCCAGCAGCGTGTCGCAGATGGTGCGCATCGAACGCGCGGCCTCCGCGATGACCTCGTGGGTGGCGCGGGTCTCGGCCTCGGAGCGGGGGCGTGAGCACCACCAGTCCAGTTCGGCGACGATCCGGCTCAGCGGGGTGCGCAGCTCGTGGGACAGCTCGCCGGTCAGCTGCCGCTCGTGCCGCAGCACCGCCCGGATCCGGTCGAGCAGCGCATCCAGCGAGCTTCCGAGCGCGGCCAGTTCGGCGGGCCGGCCCCGGCCGCCGAAGCGCTCGTCGGAGGCCACGGCGCTCCACTGGGTCGCCTGGTCCGTCATCGTGCGCACCGGCCGCAGCGCCCGGCCGACCGCCAGGCGCGTCAGCCCGTAGGTACAGGCGAGCATCACCGCGTCCAGCGCGAACGAACCCAGCAGCATCGTCTCGGCCGAATTCCGGTACGGCGACAGGTCCAGCGCGGTCACGACGGTGGCCGCCGTCCCGGGCCCGGGCACCGGCTCGGCGCACAGGCGGACCGGGGCGGGGCCGGCGAGCGTGGCGCAGCCGCGCCGGCCCGCGGCGAGGGTGTCGGCGGCGCGGGTGAGGGCGTCCGTGCGGGTGGCGGTCGGCGGCTGTTCGAGCAGCCGGGTGCCGTCGTAGATCCACACGTTGGTGTCCAGGAGCCGGTCGTTGACGGTCTCCAGGATGCGGACCCGTCCGCCGCGCGTGTCGACGGTGGTGGCCACGGCCGCCGCGCGGGTGCGCAGTTCGTCGTCGGCCTCCCGCTGGAGCCGGTGGCGGGCCACGGTGTTGAAGACGACCGTGAGGATCAGCATCAGCAGCGCGGCCGTGGTGAGCGCGACCAGCGAGAGCCGGCCGCGCAGGGTGCGCGGTGCGAGCCGGGCGGCGAAGCCCGTGAGGGCGGCGGAGGCCGGGGCGGCGGGACGTCTCATGCGAGCCGGTGGCCTATCCCGCGCGAGGTGTTGATGGTCAGCTCGCTGCCCGCCGCGCGCAGTTTGCGCCGCAGCCGGGTCAGGTACTGGTCCAGCGTGTTCTCGCTGACCTGCGCGCCTTCCGGCCAGCCCGCCCGCACCAGTTCGCGCCTGCGCACCAGATCGCCCCCCGCCGCGGCGAGGGCCGCGAGCAGCCGGAACTCGGTCGGGGTCAGCTCGATGCGGGTGCCGTCCACGGTGACGCTGTGACGGACGGCGTCCAGCACGAGCCCGCCCGCGGCGGCGGCCGCCGGCGGGGGAGCCGACCGTCTGAGGGCGGCCCGCAGCCGGGCGGCCAGCTCGGCCAGGTGGAACGGCTTGGGCAGGTAGTCGTCGCCGCCGGCCGAGAAACCCGACAGTCGGTCCGTCAGCCCGTGCCGGGCGGTCAGGAACACGACCGGCCCGAGGAAGCCGTTCGCACGCATCGCCTGGCACACGTCCCGGCCGTCCGCGTCCGGCAGGCCGACGTCCAGGACGGCGGCTGCGACGTCCGAGGTGGCGAGCCTGAGGGCGGTGGCGCCGTCGGCGGCGGACACCGTGTCGAAGTCCTCGTCGTGCAGACCGCGCCGCAGGACGTCACGCAGGGCGTGGTCGTCCTCGACGATCAGGATCTTGGGGCGCATGCTTCTCCAACGGTACGTCGGCCTGGTCCGTGGTGGATGGGGGGTCCGGCTCGCCGCCGGTGATCAGGGACGGGGGCAGCCACCAGGCCGCCGCGCAGACACAGACGCCGAGCCAGCCGACGGCGAACAGCCAGCCGCCGAGGACGTCGGTGAACCAGTGCACGCCGAGGAACACCCGGGTCAGGCCCACCCCCGCTCCCCAGGCTGCCGCCCCCAGGCACAGCGGGAGGCGGCCGCGCGGGGCGCGCAGGCACAGCGCGAGGATCACCAGAGCGGCGGTCAGGGCCGCGGTGGTGCTGTGCCCGGACGGGAACGACCAGCCGGAGGCGTGCGTCTGCCAGTCCCCGTGCGGCGGGCGGGCCCGGCCGACCAGCTCCATGACGCCGTACCGCAGGGCCTGGCCGCCGGCGAGACAGCCGACCGCGAGCAGTGCGGCGACCATCCGCCCGCGCCAGGTGCGGCCCGCCAGAAGCCCGGCGAGGACGGCCAGTGCGTACGGTACGGCGCCGGTGCCGGTGGCGGTGAGTCCACGGGCCACGGTCAGGGCCGCCCCGGGGCGATGGGCGATCGACCAGGTCAGCAGGGAGTGGTCCAGGGACAGTGCCGTGCTGTGCCGACCGGAGACGACGATCGCCAGCACGCCGAACGCCGCCCAGGCGCCGAGCGCGAGACTGCCCGCGGTCTCCGCGACGGTCTTGCGGTTCATGACACCAGCAGCGGTCGCAGCCTGGTCCTCGCCAGCCGCCCGGCCAGACCCCGCGGCCACCGCCGCAGCGCCGTCATCACGAGGAAGGCGACCAGGCCTCCGACGAGGGCACCGGCGAGGACGTCGTGCGGATAGTGCACGCCCACCCAGACCCGGGAGGCCGCCATGGCCACCGCGCACACCGAGGCGACGACGCCCAGCCGGCGGGATACGAAGAAGAGGGCGACGGCGGCCGCCGCCGCGAGGGCGGTGTGATTGCTGGGGAACGACCAGTCGCCCGGCCCCGGACACCTCTCCAGGGTGGAGAAGGGCAGGCTGTGGCACGGCCGTTGCTCCCGCACGAGCAGCTTCAGCCCGGCGTCCGTGCCGAAGGCCACGAGCACGGCCACCGGCACGGCCAGGGCCGTGATGCCCGCCACGGGGCCGGTCTTCCGGGCCTGCCACCAGCCCACGACCATGAGCAGCGCGAACACGGCCGCACCGTAGGCCGACCACACCGTCACGATGCCGTCCAGCGGGCCGGGGGAGTGGTGGGCGAGGTCCACCACGTCCCGGTACAGCGGCCCGTCGACCGAGGAGCCGGTGAGCGCGAGGATCATCCGCGGGCCCCCTTGGCGGCCCTGCGGGAGCGCAGCACCTCGGCGGCGAGCGGGACGAGGGACACGGCGACGATCAGCGCGATCACCGGCAGCAGGTACCTGTCGATGTTCGGGACCGAGGAGCCCAGGGCGTATCCGGCGAGCGTGAGGCCGAGGCTCCACACGAGTCCGCCCGCCACCTGCCAGAGGGTGAACGTCCGGGCCGGGACGCCGAGGGCGCCCGCCATCGGGTTCAGCACCGTCCGCACCACCGGCACGAAGCGGGCCAGCACGATCGCCTTGGCGTGCCCGTACCGCTCCAGCAGTTCCTCGGCACGTTGAGCGCCCTCGTGCAGCCGGGCCGACCGGCTGCGGGCGAGCAGGGCGCCGCCCGCCCTGCGGCCGAGCAGATACCCGCACTGCGAGCCCGCGAGCGCCCCGGCGGCCGACGCGGCGAGCAGGGGCCCGAGCGAGAGATGCACGCCCCGGTCGGAGGTGCCCGTGCACAGCAGACCCGCCGTGAACAGCAGGGAGTCGCCGGGCAGGAAGAAGCCGATCAGCAGGCCCGTCTCGGCGAAGAGGACCACGGCGACGCCGAGCACACCGAAGGCGGCCAGCAGCGAGTGGGCGTCGAGCACATTGACCGCGAGCTGCGACGACAGGTCTGAGGGGGTGGCCATCGCCGCACGCCCTTTCCGTCCGGGTAAATTCCGACTACACATTTGTAGACGGTCTACCGAACTGTAGACGACCGACAGGCCGGCATCGTTCCCGGGATTTGCCTCCCCATTGCCCGTTCATGACTGCCTGACTACATGCCTGTAGTCATGATGGTCCGCGAAGGTAAGGCATGCCTTCACTAAGTGGGAGGGGCCGCAGGGCATGTGGGACGACGCGTTTCCGAGTTTCCTGATCGGGCTGAGGGAGGGACTCGAAGCCGGACTCATCGTCTCCATACTCATCGCCACCCTGGTGCGGGCCGGGGCCCGCTCCCGGCTGCCGCAGGTGTGGACCGGCGTCCTGGCCGCCATCGCCCTGGCCCTGAGCTTCGGCGCGGTCCTCACCTTCACCGCCGCCTCCCTCTCGCAGACCGCCCAGGAGGCCTTCGGCGGCATCCTCGGCGTGATCGCCGTCGCCTTCGTCACCGCGATGGTGTTCTGGATGCGCCGCTCGGCCCGCAGCCTCTCCGGTGAGCTGAAGGAGAAGGTGACCGGTGCGCTCGCCATGGGATCCGGCGTGCTGATCCTCACCTCCTTCCTCGCCGTGGGCCGCGAGGGCCTGGAGACCGCCCTGTTCCTGTGGACCACCGCCCGCGCGGCCGGCGAGTCGGCCGGCCCGCTGACCGGCGCGGCCATCGGCCTGGTCCTCTCGGCGGCCCTGTGCTGGGGCCTGTACCGCCGGGTCCTGAAGATCAACCTGACGAAGTTCTTCACCGCCACCGGCGCCGTCCTGATCGTCATCGCGGCCGGTGTCCTCGGCTACGGCCTGCGCGACCTCCAGGAGGGCGGGGTGCTGCCCGGCAAGACCGCCTTCGCGGTCGACCTGTCCGGCAGCGTGGACGCCGGTTCCTGGTACAGCACGCTGGTCCAGGGCGTCCTCAACCTGACCCCGGCCATGACCTGGCTGCAGGTCGTCGGCTACGTCGCCTACCTGGCCGTCGTAATGACCCTCTTCGTCCGCGGGGTCCGCGCCCCCTCCGCCGAGCCCGCCGCGGACCGGCCCGCACCCGAGCCGAAGGCGGCCCGCCCGCAGCGCCGCAGGCCCGTGTGGGTGATTCCGGTCGCCGTGGTCGCCGTCCCCGCCCTGCTCGCCGGACTCTTCGTCGCCCTCGCCCGCCCCAAGCCCACGGGCGACCAGACCGTCGCCGTCTCCGAGACGGAATGCGGCAAGGGTTTCACCGCGCCCAAGCCCGGCCGGCAGACCTTCCAGATGCACAACACCGGCGGCAAAACGTCCGAGGTCTACCTCATCGACCCGGCCAGCAACGCCGTCTACGGCGAGATCGAGGGCCTGGCGCCCGGCACCACCCGGGACCTGGTCGCCACGGTGGCCGGCGGCACCTACGCCTGGCGCTGTGTGCCCACCGGCGGCAAGGCCGTCACCTCGAAGCCGGTCAGCGTCAGCGGCGGGGGGTCGGCCAAGCCGGTCGTCCCCGTCTCCGAACGGGACCTCGCAGCCCCACTGGCGGCGTACAGGACATACGTCGGCCAGGGTCTGGCCACCCTCGTCGGCCAGACCCGCACCCTCGACCACGACATCGAGGGCGGCCACCTCGACCGGGCCCGCACCGACTGGCTGACCGCCCACCGCACCTATGCCTCCCTCGGCGCCGCCTACGGCACCTTCGAGGACTTCGACCAGAAGATCGACGGGCGGCCCGACGGACTGCCCGGCGGCGTCCGGGACAAGGACTTCACCGGCTTCCTGCGCCTGGAGCACGGCCTGTGGAACGGCGAGCCGGCCAAGGACCTGCGCGCCCCCGCCCGGCAGCTGGCCGGCGCGGCCGCGGGACTGCAGAAGGCCTTCCCGGCCCAGGCCTTCGACCCCGGGGACCTGCCGCTGCGCGCCCACGAGATCCTGGAGAACACCCTCCAGTTCGAGCTCACCGGCGACACCGACCAGGGCAGCGGCACGGGCCTCGCCACCGCCGACGCCAACCTCGCCGGCACCCGGGAGCTGCTCACCGTCCTCAAGCCCCTGCTGACCAGCCGCGCGCCCAGGCTGCTCCCGACGGTCGACGCGGACATCGCCCGGCTGCAGAAGCTGCTCGACGCGGCCCGCCACGGCAGCACCTGGACCCCGGTCGACCGGCTCGCCGCCGCCGACCGGCAGCGCATCGACGGCGCCACCGGACAGCTGCTGGAAGACCTCGCCCCCGTGCCCGACCTCCTGGAGATCAGGAAGTCGGCCTGATGACCGCCGCCCACGCGACCCCCGAGCACCCGCACCCCGAAGGGAACCCTCCGATGTCCTCTGCCGACACCCCCGCCTGCCCGGCCCGCCGCTCTTTCGTGCGGACCGCGCTGGGCGCCGGAGCCGCCGGAGCGGTCCTGGCCGGCGGCGGCTTCGCGCTCGGCGAGAGCGGCGGCACGGCCCAGGCCGAGGACGCGGGCGCGGACAGCGGCGCGAAGGTCCCCTTCCACGGCGCCCACCAGGCCGGGATCGTCACCCCGGCACCGGCGGCTGCCACCTTCGTCTCCCTCGACGTCATGGCCGACGACCCCAAGGGCCTGACCGACCTGCTCAGGACCATCACCGAGCGGGCCCGCCTCCTCACCGCCGGCGGCGCTCCCACCGACCTCGGCGTCGGCGCGCCGCCCTCCGACAGCGGGATCCTCGGCCCCGAGGTCCCCACGGACTCCCTGACCGTCACCGTCGGCGTCGGCGCCTCCCTCTTCGACGACCGCTACGGCCTCGCCAAGGCCAGGCCCGCCCGGCTCACCCCGATGCGCACCTTCCCCAACGACAACCTGAACCCGGCCGAGTGCCACGGCGACCTCTCCCTCCAGCTGTGCGCGGGCAGCCAGGACACGGTGCTGCACGCGCTGCGCGACATCGCCCGGCACACCCGGGGGGCCATGCAGATCAAGTGGCGCATCGACGGCTTCCAGAACGCCCCGCGCCCCACCGGAGCCCAGCGCAACCTGCTCGGGTTCAAGGACGGCATCGCCAACCCGGACGTCACCTCGGCCCGGGAGACCAGCCGGCTCATCTGGGTCGGCGACGGACAGGGCGAGCCGGCCTGGGCCACGGGCGGCAGCTACCAGGTCGTCAGGATCATCCGGATGCTGGTGGAGTTCTGGGACCGGGTCTCGCTCAGCGAGCAGGAGAAGATGTTCGGCCGCCGCAAGGACACCGGCGCCCCGCTCGACGGCGCCAGGGAGACCGACGCCCCCGACTACGCCAAGGACCCGCACGGCACCGCGATCCCGCTGGACGCCCACATCCGCCTCGCCAACCCGCGCAAGCCGCAGACCGACGCCTCGCGCATCCTGCGCCGGGGCTACAACTACGACCGGGGCGTGGACAACGTCGGCAACCTCGACATGGGCCTGGTCTTCTGCTGCTACCAGCAGGACGTCAAGCGCCAGTTCGAGGCCGTACAGACCCGCCTGATCGACGAGCCCCTGGTCGACTACATATCCCCGACGGGCGGCGGCTACTTCTTCGCCCTGCCCGGCGTCCGGGACGAGAAGGACTGGCTGGGCCGGGGCCTGATGTCCGCCTGACCCGACCGCCGGACCGCGGCCTTTCCCTCCCCATGGGGAAGGCCTGTCGCGGACTTTACTGCACATGAGTTGCAGGTACGTGAAGATGGCACAAGGCTGTGCAGCGCAGCCGTTCCCGTACCGGCAGCGAAGGAAAACACCCTCCCGATGACGGCCGTCCCTGGTTCCGCTCCCTCCCTCCCCGCCCAGGCCGACGCACGGCGTTCGGCCTGGCACCGCGTCCGCGGCTCGATGACGCGGCAGGAGTGGACCAGGGCCGGCGGGATGGCCGCCTTCGTCCTCGCCCTGCACGTGATCGGCTGGGGCACGCTGGCCGGGATCGTCGCACCGCAGCACTTCAGCGTCGGTACCGGATCCGACGGAAAGCCGGCGGCGTTCGGCATAGGCATCGGCGTGACGGCGTACACGCTGGGCATGCGGCACGCCTTCGACGCCGACCACATCGCGGCGATCGACAACACCACCCGCAAACTGATGGGCGGGGGACAGCGGCCGCTGTCGGTCGGCTTCTGGTTCTCGCTCGGCCACTCCAGCATCGTCTTCGGGCTCTCCCTGCTGCTCTCCTTCGGCATGAAGACCCTCGCCGGACCCGTCCGCGACGACGGCTCGCACCTGCACGAGGTCACCGGCCTGATCGGTACGACGGTGTCCGGCACCTTCCTCTACCTCATCGCCGGCATCAACCTCGTCATCCTGGCCGGTATCTGGAAGGTGTTCCGCGGGATGCGCTCCGGCGACTTCGACGAGGCCGCCCTGGAGCAGCACCTGAACAACCGCGGCTTCATGAACCGTCTCCTCGGCCGGGTCACGGGGTCCATCACCAAGCCGTGGCAGATGTACCCGCTGGGCCTGCTGTTCGGCCTTGGCTTCGACACGGCGACCGAGATCGCCCTCCTCGTCCTCGCCGGTTCCGGCGCCGCCTCCGGCCTGCCCTGGTACGCGATCCTGTGCCTGCCCGTGCTGTTCGCGGCGGGCATGTCCCTGCTGGACACCATCGACGGCTCGTTCATGAACTTCGCGTACGGTTGGGCCTTCTCCAAGCCGGTCCGCAAGGTCTACTACAACCTCACCATCACCGGGCTGTCCGTGGCCGTCGCCCTGATCATCGGCACGGTCGAACTCCTCGGCCTGCTCGCCGACAAGCTGGACCTGCACGGCGCGTTCTGGGACTGGATAGCGGGCCTCGACCTCAACACGGTCGGCTTCGTCATCGTCGGCCTGTTCTTCGCCACCTGGGTGATCGCTCTGCTGGTGTGGAGGACGGGCCGCATCGAGGAGAAGTGGACGGCGGGCCTGGCCGAGGGGTCCGCCGACTGACGCGCCAACGCCTGCCTCCAGGGGCCTGGGCGTACGGCGCGCCGTCCCGCGCCTGCGCCCTCCTGGCCCTGCCCTTCGTCACGTTCACCACTGCCGGCGGCATGGCGGCAGGCACACTGTGCTGCGCCTTGGCCGCAACGGCCGCAGCCGGACTCGTCCTCACCCGGGACCGCGTCCAGAGTTGCTCCAGGCCCGCACACCCAACTCCCGGTGCCATTTGCTCAGTTGCTGCTCCGGATCCCCCGTGAGCGACCACGGGGTGCGGGTGACGCGGCGGCCCAGCATCCGCAGCAGCGCGGCGGCGAGGTCCGGGGTGCCGGCCAGACAGGCCGCGTGCGCCAGGTGGTTCAGGTCCCGCACCTCGGTGGGGGCCACACCGCCCGGCGGGCGGGCCCGCACCCAACGCTCCCAGGTGCGGCGCACGTCGCTGACCGCACCGTCGTGGTCCCAGTGCGGGCCGAGGCCCACCGAACCCCGCTGGCCCCGGGCGCCGTCGAGGGCGTAGCGGTACTCCTCGACGCGGGCGTACTGCACCAGCACCGGCAGCGGGCAGCCGGCCGGTGCCACCCCGGCGGCGTCCCGGGCGAAGTCGTACATCAGGCCGTGCGTGCCGTGCCAGCGGGCCGAGTAGTAGTGCAGCACCTGGAGGTGAGCCTCGACGCTGTAGGGGTCCCGGCCGTGCAACTCGTCCCACCAGCGGGCCAGTTCCCGGCGTCGTACGCCCGTCGGATACAGCCGGGCGACCGAGATCAGCGACACCCACGGCGTGGGGTCCTCCGGGCAGGCGTCGGTGGCGTGCAAGCAGGCCAGGACCGCGGTGTCGATGCGGTCCCGGTCGATCGGCACGCCCCGCCCGGCCGTGATGGCCAGGTGGAACGCCCGGGCCGTCTCGGTCGCCGCGCGCAGCACCTGGGCGTCGGTGCTGTCCGGCTCTGCGGCCAGCCACGACTCCACCGTCGAACTGCCCGCGCAGGCCTGCGCCAGCAGCCGTACCCGGTGGCCGCGCAGCGTCCAGTCGTCGCCGGTGACCCACAGCAGGTCCCTGAGACCCTGCCAGCGGCCGATGACGATGTCCTGCCGGGCGGAGGTGAGCGGCACGTCTCCGCAGTCGGGGTCGAAGTCGGGCGTGAATCGGTCTCGCGCCATCGGGAACTCCCTCAGAAGTCGGTGGGGAGACCCTCGTGCAACCCCGACGGAACCGTGGCGCCGTCGGGAACGTACTCCGCCTCGACGGTGCGCGTCGCATCCAGTTTCGCGGGCCGGTAGTAGTCGCTGCCCTGCCGCCAGTACCAGAGCATCGGGACCAGCCCGAGCGCCAGTCCTCCGACGCCGATCGCGATCGCCGCCCCGCTCAGGTCGCCCAGCGACTCGACGAAGATCCAGAACATGAACACGGCGCCGAGCAGCGGCCACAGTCCGCCGAGGACGAAATGGGACGCCGACTTCAGCAGCATCTTGCGGTAGGCGACGACGACCGCGAGCCCGGCCAGCCCGTAGTAGACCGCGATCTGCAGGCCGATCGCCGCGATCGCGTCGGAGAGGATGTCGCCCACCGAGCCGAGCGCGTTGGAGGCGATGAACATCACCAGCGCCACCGCGCCGACCACGACGATCGCCACCCACGGTGTGTTCCAGCCGCGGTGCACCCGGCCGAGCGCGGACGGCATCGTACGGTCGCGGCCCATCGCGAACAGCGAGCGCGTGACCTGAATGAGCGTGGTCTCCAGCGTGGCGATCGTGGACAGCATCACGGACACGATGAGCAGCTTGCCGCCCCAGCCGGGCCAGATCTCCTCGCCCAGCACCCCGAGCACGTTGGCGTCGTTCTCCTCGATCTGCTTCGAGGACAGGATGACGTTCACCGCGATGGTGAACACCTCGAACAGCAGGAAGACGATGCCGACCCCGATCAGGCCGGCGAGCCCGGTCGTTCGGCGGCTGTTGCGGGTCTCCTCGCTGAGGTTGCTGGTGACGTCCCAGCCCCAGTAGTAGAACGCGGCGATCAGCGCACCGGATGCGAACCCGCCCACGCCGTCGAAGTGGGAGAAGCCCAGCCAGGACCAGTCGAAGGAGCGGGCGTCGTGAGAGTGGAAGACGGCGAGCACCGCGAACAGTGCGAGGATGCCCAACTCCACGCCGGACATGAGAAGCTGAGCGCGGACGGTGAGCCGGGCGCCGCCGAGCACCACGCCCAGCATGACGAGGAACCACGCCGCGCCGACCACCGTGGACAGCGCCGTGTTGTCCGCGAGCTTCGCGTCGAAGAGGGCCAGGGTCATCGATCCTGCGGGCAGCGAACCGGCCACCATGAAGATGGTCGCCGAGATCACCAGCGCCCAGCCGCTGATGAAGCCCAGGAACGGGTGGAGCGTACGGCCCACCCAGGAGTAGCTGGCACCCGCGTTGACGTCGATCCGGCTGAGATAGCTGAACGCCAGGGCGATGCCCAGCATGGGTATCGCGCAGTACAGCAGGGCGGCCGGGCTGGCCAGTCCCACCGCGCCGACGAGGACCGCGGTGGTCGCGGCGAGCGAGTACGCCGGCGCACTGCCGGCGACCGCCATCACCACGGTGTCGAACGTGCCGAGGACGTTGGCCTGCAGGCCTCTGCCCCTGAAGTTGCTCATGGTCGTGCCGCTTTCCGGTTGTGCACGGCGCACGGACGGTCGGCCTGCCCGGCGGCGTACGGGTGGGGGGTTGGACCCGCCTCGAACCCGAAAGAAGGGGTGGCCTCGGGTCGGCGGCCGGCCAGGAGAACGGAGAAAGGGACGGTGGCAAGGGGTGGTGCCAGGGAGGTGGTGGACACACCGTGCTGCCGAGCGTCGGCGGACGGTCACCGAGTGTGGGTGTGATGATAGCGTCACTCATTGCGGTTTCAAGATGACCAACCGGTAATCTGTGCTGAGCTGTTCGTTGTCGTCTGAGGCGCGGTGCCGTGGGGGTTGCGGGCTGTGACGGGTGCGGGTCCGCCTCGGCGGGGCGCGCAATTCCCCGCGCCCCTGGGGACTTCGCCCGTGGCCTGCCCGCTCAGTCCCCGAGGTGGTCGATCTGGCGCAGCTTGTTCGTCGCGTCCAGGGCTGCCACCTTGTAAGACTCCGCCAGCGTCGGGTAGTTGAAGACCGCGTCGACCAGATAGTCGACGGTGCCGCCGCAGCCCATCACGGACTGGCCGATGTGGATGAGCTCGGTGGCGCCCGTGCCGAAGCAGTGCACCCCGAGCAGCGTGCGGTCCACCGGGGAGACCAGCAGCTTGAGCATGCCGTGCGAGTCCCCGATGATCTGGCCCCGCGCCAGTTCCCGGTAGCGGGCGATGCCCACCTCGAAGGGGACGCAGTTCTCGGTGAGCTGGTCCTCCGTGCGGCCGACGAAGCTGATCTCCGGGATCGTGTAGATGCCGATCGGCTGGAGGTTGTGCATGCGCCCGACCGGCTCCCCGCAGGCGTGGTACGCGGCGGCCCGGCCCTGCTCCATCGAGGTCGCCGCGAGGGCGGGGAACCCGATGACGTCGCCTACGGCGTAGATGTGCGGCACCTCGGTGCGGTAGTGCTCGTCCACCCTGATCCGGCCGCGCGCGTCGGCCGTTAGCCCCGCCCTGTCCAGGTCGAGTCCGGCGGTCAGGCCCTGGCGGCCCGCCGAGTACATCACCGTGTCGGCGGGTATCTTCTTGCCGCTCTCCAGCACGGTCAGGGTGCCCCGGGCATGGCGTTCGACGGCCGCGACGGTCTCCCCGAACCGAAAGGTGACGGCGAGGTCCCGCAGGTGGTACTTGAGCGACTCCACGACCTCGACGTCGCACAGGTCCAGCATGGCGGGCCGCTTCTCCACCACGGTGACCTTGCTGCCGAGCGCGGCGAACATCGAGGCGTACTCCATGCCGATCACACCGGCGCCCACGATCACCATGGAGCGCGGTACCCGCTCCAGCGAGAGCACGTTGTCCGAGTCCATGATCGTGCGCCCGTCGAACTCCACACTGCCCGGGCGGGCCGGCCGGGTGCCGGTGGCGATCACGATGTGCCCGGCGCTCAGCAGCCGCTCGTTCCCGGTGACCTCGTCGCGCAGGGCCACGGTGTGCGGGCCGGTGAACCGCCCCGTCCCGGAGTACACGGCCACCTGGTTGCGGGCCAGCTGGCTGCGGACGACGTCCACCTCCCGGCCGACCACGTGCCGGGTACGGGCGGTCAGGTCGGCGACGGTGATCTCGTCCTTCAGCCGGTAGCTCTGCCCGTACAGGTCGCGCTGGGTGAGGCCGGTCAGGTACAGGACGGCCTCGCGCAGGGTCTTGGAGGGGATGGTGCCGGTGTGCAGGGAGACCCCGCCGAGCATGTCGGGGCGGTCGACGACGGCGACCCGGCGGCCGAGCTTGGCCGCGGCGATGGCGGCCTTCTGCCCGCCGGGTCCTGATCCGATCACGAGCACGTCAAAGTCGGGCATCCTCCGGAGTGTGTCAGCCGCCGGGTGCCCCGCGGAAGGCCTGTGCCGTCGCCGCCGCGGGTCCGACCCGACACCGGACGGGCACGCCCCGGCGCGAACGGCGCGCGCCCCTGCCCGGTGCCTCCCCGTTGGTGTCCTCGACGCTTCCCGGACCGCCCTAGGGCAGCAGCTTTTCGACGGCCGCCTGGCCCTCGGTCTCCAGCTTGCGGCGCGCCCAGTCGAGGGTCGCCGGAGTGACGTCCCTGCCCGCCGCCATCACCAGGTCCTCCGGGGTGACGTCCCTCGCCGGGGCGGAGTGGAGCAGGGCGTCCGGGGTGCAGTGGTCGTCGGACGACCGGGACTCTTCGGGTGTGGATGTCGACATGATGCCTCCTCCTCGGTCCGGATGACCGCATCCGTGCCGGTGCCGCCGAACGGGGCACAGTCTTACGATTCCCCGCCTCGGCGCACCCTGCATCCGGAAGGCGCCTCGGGGCCGGGCCGAGGAGCGTCTGCCCACGTCGCCGCGGAGCACTCGCACCTAAGCTGGGAAAGAGCCCGCACCTCGCACCGGGGAGGCCTCAGCCATGGCCGACATGCCCTTCCAGCAGCAGTCGTCCGCAAGCCCCCGCTACCTGCCGATCGCCGAGCACGGCCTGATCGGCGATCTGCGCAGCGTCGCCCTGGTCGGCACCAACGGAACGATCGACTGGTACTGCTGCCCGTCCTTCGACGACCCCAGCGTCTTCGCGGCCATCCTGGACGCCGAGCGCGGGGGCCGCTTCGAGCTGGCCGCGGCCGTACCGGCGCGCACCAAGCAGTTCTACTTCCCGGACACCAACGTGCTGATCACCCGGTTCTTCACCGAGGACGGCGTCGGCGAGGTGCAGGACTTCATGCCCGTCTGCTGCGACAGGTCGGGCGAGGTTCGCCGGCACCGGCTGATCCGGCGCGTGGTGTGCGTCCGCGGCACCGTGCCGTTCCGCGCCCTGATCGCGCCGCGTTTCAACTACGGTGCCGACCCGCACACCCTGCGCTTTCTGGACGGTGTGGTCGTCTTCGAGTCCCCGGACCGGTCCCTGGCGCTGACCTCCACCGTCATGGTGGAGAACGACGGCCGCGACACATGGGCCGACTTCAAGCTGAGCGAGGGCGAGACGGCGGTGTTCGCCCTCGACCAGCTCGGCGGGGAGGTGATGCCTCGCGGCTGCGCCCACTCCGAGGCCGAGCAGGAGTTCAACGCCACCGTCGTCTACTGGCGCAGCTGGCTGCACCAGTCCCGCTACCGGGGCCGCTGGCGCGAGATGGTGCATCGCTCCGCCCTCACCCTGAAGCTGCTCACCTACGCCCCCACCGGCGCCATCGTCGCCGCGCCCACCACCAGCCTGCCCGAGCAGCTCGGCGGCGAGCGCAACTGGGACTACCGCTACGTGTGGGTGCGCGACGCCGCCTTCGCCGTCTACGCGCTGCTCAGGCTCGGCTTCAGTGGTGAGGCCGAGGCTTTCATGACGTTCCTGACCACGCACATCAGCCCCGGCGACGGCGCCGCCACCGGACCGCTGCAGATCATGTACGGCATCGACGGCCGATCCGACCTGCCGGAACGCGAGCTGCCCCACCTGGAGGGGCACCTGGGCTCCGCGCCGGTCAGGGTCGGCAACGCCGCCGCCGACCAGCTCCAGCTGGACATCTACGGCGCCCTGATCGACTCCATCTATCTCTACGACAAGTGGGCGCAGCCCATCTCCAGCGGCCAGTGGGACGATGTGTGCCAGTTGGTCGACTGGGTGTGCGACCACTGGGACCAGCCCGACGAGGGCGTGTGGGAGACGCGCGGCGGCCGCAAGAACTTCCTGTACTCGCGGCTGATGTGCTGGGTCGCGATCGAGCGGGCCATCCGCCTCGCCACCCACCGCGGGCTGCCGGCCGACCATCGCCGCTGGCGCCAGGCCCGGGACACCATCTACCGGCGGGTCATGGACCATGGCTGGTCGGAGCGCCGGGGCGCCTTCGTGCAGTACGAGGACGCCGACGTCCTCGACGCCTCCGTGCTGATGATGCCGCTGGCCAAGTTCATCGCGCCCACCGACCCCAAGTGGCTGTCCACCCTGGACGCCCTCACCGAGGACCTGGTCTCCGACTCCCTCGTCTACCGCTACGACCCCCAGGTCAGCCCCGACGGCCTGCGCGGCGACGAGGGCACCTTCTCCATCTGCTCCTTCTGGTACGTCGAGGCTCTGGTCCGGGCGGGCCGGCTCGACGAGGCCCGGCTGGCCTTCGAGAAGATGCTCACCTACGCCAACCATCTCGGCCTGTACGCCGAGGAGATCGGCCGCACCGGCGAGCAACAGGGCAACTTCCCGCAGGCGTTCACCCACCTGTCCCTCATCAGCGCCGCCTTCAACCTCGACCGCGCCCTGGGCTGAAGCGCGGCGGGCGGGGCGGCGCCTCCTGCGGGAGAAGACGCCGGAGATCATCACCCGCACCACGGGGTGCCCTCGACGTCCTGCTGCACGGTCCTCAGGGCAGCGGCTGCTCCGCCCAGATGATCTTGCCCCTGGAGGTGTAACGAGTGCCCCAGCGGTCCGCGATCTGTGCGACCAGGAACAGGCCCCGGCCGCCCTCGTCGGTGGTCGCCGCGTAGCGCAGATGCGGGGACGTCGTGCTGCGGTCGGAGACCTCGCAGATCAGCGTCCGTTCGCGCAGCAGCCGTACGCCGATCGGGCCGCGACCGTAGCGGATGGCGTTGGTGACCAGCTCGCTCAGGATCAGCTCCGTCGTGAACGACAGCTCCTCCAGGCCCCAGTCGGCCAACTGACGGCTGACGAAGGCCCGTACCTCCGAGACGGCCGCCGGATCGGACGCCACCCGCAACTCGGTGACCCGATCGGCGCCGAGGACCCGGGTGCGGGCCACGATCAGCGCGACATCGTCGCTGGGCCGGGCCGGGAGCACGTCCAGCACGGCCCGGCAGGTGTCCTCCGGCGAGGTGTCCGGCGCCCTGCGCAGGGCATCGCTCAGCAGCTCCAGACCGATGTCGATGTCCCGGTCCCGGTCCTCGACCAGACCGTCGGTGTAGAGCACCAGCCGGCTGCCCTCCGCCAGCTCCAGATCGGCCGTCTCGAACGGCAGCCCACCGAGGCCCAGCGGGGGACCGGCCGGCACCTCCGGGAACTCCACCCGGCCGTCCGGGTGCACCAGCGCGGGCGGCGGATGGCCGGCCCGGGCGATGGTGCAGCGCCGGGAGACGGGGTCGTACACCGCGTACAGGCAGGTGGCCCCGGTGACCGCGGCGGCCCCGTCGTCCGGGGTCTCGTCCTGGTCGATCCGGCCCACCAATTCGTCCAGCAGGGAGAGGAGTTCGTCGGGAGGCGGGTCCAGTGACGAGAAGTTGTGCACCGCCGTGCGCAGCCTGCCCATCGTCGCCGCCGCGTGCAGCCCGTGCCCCACGACGTCCCCCACCACCAGCGCCACCCGGGCACCGGACAGCGGCAGCACGTCGAACCAGTCGCCGCCCACGCCGGCCTGTGCCGGCAGATAGCGGTAGGCGATCTCCAGGGCGCCCTGCTCCGGCAGGGTGCGCGGCAGCAGGCTGCGCTGGAGCGTCACCGCCATGCTGTGCTCGCGGGTGTATCGGCGGGCGTTGTCGATGGACACGGCGGCCCGCGTGACCAGTTCCTCGGCGAGGGCCAGCTCCTCGTCGTCGAAGGGCTCCGGCTTCTGCGAACGCCAGAAGTTCGCCACACCGAGGACCAGGCTGCCCGCCCGCAGCGGCACGGTGATCAGGGAGTGGATGCCCGAGGCCACCACCCCCCCGGTGCGCTCCACGTCCTGAGCGAGCCAGCCGGGTGCCTCGCTCAGCACCGGCTCGATGACCGACTGCCCGGTCGTCAGACTCCGGGCCTGCGGCGAGGTCGCCACGAACCGGATGCGCTCGCCCACCGGGTACAGCGGGACGTCCTTGCGGAAGCCGCAGAACGCCGCCCGGCGCAGCGAGGTCCCGGGCCGCGGCTCCTCCCCGTTCAGCACCGCGTCGAACAGGTCCACGGTGGCGAAGTCCGCGAGCCGGGGCACAGCCAGCTCCGCGAGCTCCTGGGCCGTGCGGCTCACGTCCAGGCTGGTGCCGATGCCCACTCCGGCGTCGTACAGCATGTTCAGCCGCTCGCGCGCCACCTCCGCACGGCCCGACAGGGCGCGCAGCTCCGTGGAGTCGCGCAGCGTGGTGACGCTGCCGGGCGGGCCGCCGCGCAGGTCGGTGGGGCGCTGGTTGACGGCGAGCAGCCGGTCCTTGACCAGGTGCACCTCGTCCGTCGCGATCCGCCCGGAGGCGAGCAGCCCCGCCGTCTCGTCGTCCAGACCCAGGTCCCGCACATGCCGCTGTTCGGCGTCCTCGGGCAGGTCCAGCAGGCGGTGCGCCTCGTCGTTGGCGAGCAGCAGCCGGCCGTTGCCGCCGACGATGAGCACGCCCTCGCGCACCGAGTGCAGCACCGCGTCGTGGTGCTCGTACATACGGGTCATCTCGGAAGGGCCCAGGCCGTGCGTCTGCCGCAGCAGCCGTCTGCTCACCAGGGCCGTGCCCCCGAGGGCGAGCGCGAGCGCGGCCGCTGCCGCCGCGAGCAGCAGCGGCAGCTGCTCCTGGGCGGCCCCGCCCACGTGCGCGGTCGTGATCCCGGCCGACACCAGGCCCACCACCGTGCCGTGGGCGTCCTTCACCGGCACCACGACCTGCACCAGCTCGCCCAGAGTGCCGTTGACCTGCTCGACGACCGTGCCGCCGGCCACGGCCGGCGCGATGGTCCCGACGAACTTCTTGCCGATCCGGTCCGGTTTTGGGTGGGTGTAGCGGATGCCGTCGGTGTTCATCACGACGACGAAGTCCACGCCGGACGCCTTGCGGGCCGCCTCTGCCTTCGGCTGCAGGATCGCCGTCGGATCCGGGGCACGCAGCGCGGCCGCCGTGCCGGGCGCGTGGGCGAACGTCTCGGCGACGGCCAGGGAGCGGTTGCGCGCCTCCAGATTGCTGTCGTGCCGCACCTGGAGCACCTGCGCCACCACGGCCGACACGACCAGCAGCAGCACGATCACCACTTGGAGGATGAACACCTGCCCGGCGACGCTGCTTCCGGTCACCGCCGAGCGCAGCACACCCGGCCGGCCGCCGTCCGCGCCGGTCCCCGTCTGCCGCGGCCCCTGCGCTGCGCGCCGGTGCCCGAGGCGGCGGAGCGGCCGAGTCGCGGGCCGCGCGGGCAGTCGGACCATGAGGCCATGTCTACACTGCCCGGCCCCGTCAGGCGAGACCGTCGCACGAGGTGACGGCCCCCGGCCCCGGCGGCGCGACCCGGTCATCGGCGGTGCCCGGGCGCCCGGCGGAGGGTGGCGAGCAGCAGCGCCACGTCGTCGGGGCGGTCGGTGGCGTGCCGGGCGGTCGAGGTCAGCCGGTCCGCCACCCCGGCCAGGGACCGCCCGCCCCGTCGTCCGGCGGCCGCACCGGCCTTCGCCAGCGCCAGACGCAGTGCGGTGATGCCGTCGTCGATGTCGGCGCCGGGCCGCTCCACGAGACCGTCCGTGTACAGGGCGAGGATCGCGTCCGGCTCCAGCTGCAGCTCGGCCACCGGGTACTGCGCCTGCGGATCGACGCCGAGCACGACACCGCCCGGGATGTCCACCACCCGGGTCCGTCCGTCGGGGCAGCGCAGCAGCGGCGGCAGATGCCCCGCCCGGGTCACCCGGGCCCGTCCGGTGGCCGGGTCGAGACGCAGGTAGCAGCAGCTGGCGAACTGTCCCGGGTCCAGGTCGATCAGCAGGTGGTTCGTCCCGCTCATCACCTCGTCCGGCGGCCGGTCGCCGAGCGCGAAGGCCCGTACGGCGCTGCGCAGCTGGCCCATGGTGGCCGCCGCCTGCACCCCGTGGCCCTGCACGTCGCCGATGACCAGCGCGAGCCCGTCCCCGGCCTCCACGACGTCGTACCAGTCCCCGCCCACGTCCATGCCCTGGGTGCCCGGCAGATAGCGGCCCGCCGTCTCCACCCCGGGGTGCGCCGACAGCCGGCGGGGCAGCAGCGCCTGCTGCAGGCCGCGGGCGAGCGCGGCCTCGGTGTCGTAGCGCTGCGCCTTCTCCATCGCGTGCGCGATCAGCCCGGCGAGCGCGGTGAGGACCGTGCGTTCCTCCGTGCTGAAGCTGCGCGGCCGCTCGAAGCCGAGGATGCAGGAGCCGACCGGCCGGCCCGAGGAGATCAGCGGCAGGAACGCGCGGGCGCCCTCCTCGGCGTCCAGGGGAATGCCCGGGTAGGTCGCGTCCACCTGCTGCATCGACTCGAAGAACAGCGGACGGCCGGTGGTGAGGGTCTCCACGCCGGGCAGGTGTGCGTCGAGACCGACCCCCTCGAAAGGGGCGAGGAAGCCCTGCGGGAAGCCGGTCTCCCAGGCCAGGTACAGGTGCCGGTCCTGGAGCAGGTAGATGGCCAGACGGCGCCCGCCGAACGCGGGAAGCAGCTCCTGCACGACGACCTCGGACACCTGCCGCGCGGTCACCGCGTCCGTCAGCGCGATGGCGAGGGCGATGGGCCGGTACACCGGCGTCAGCGACGGATCGCCGACCACGGCCTCCTCGAGGATGTGCGGCTCGAGACCGGCCGGGGCGGGCTCCGCGGCGGCGTCCATGCGGCTGGCCGGGACGAGCGTGCAGGTGAGCAGGTCCGGACCGGGGTGGACCGACAGGGCGAGCCAGTCATCGCCACCGGGCCCGGGGACCGGGTGGCGGGCGTGGAAGTGGACCGGCTCGCACGACAGCAGTGCGCCGCGCAGATGGTCGTCGTACGGCGGTCCGGTCAGCCACGGCATGGCCTCCGCCACGGGACGGCCGAGCAGCCACGCCCGGTCCCGGCCCGCCAGCCGGGCCGCGGCCGCGTTGACGTACACGATGAGGCCGAGCCGGTCCACGCAGAACACGCCCTGCGGCAGCAGATCCGCCGCGCCGTCCGCCGACGCGGCAGGCGCCGGGTCGAGGACGACCCCGACCACCCGCGGCGCGCCGCCAGCCTCGGGCCCCGGCCGCCACAGGTCGATCAGCCGCAGAAGACCGTCGCCCGACCGCAGGCACAGCGGACCGGACGACGGTTTGCCGGCGGCGGTCTCGTGCAGCGCGGCCAGGAACCGGGGTGCCCCGGACGGGGACACGGCCTCCGCGAGCGCCGGGCCGGTCCCCGCGAACTCGTCCGGCCCGAGGCCGAGCAGCGCATACAGCCGCTCGTCCGCGTGCACCTGCGAGGTCACCGGATCCCAGGTGAACCGGCCCAGGCGGGACTCGGGCGGCCGGGAGGCGGGCGGCCGCACGCACAGCGGCTCACCGTCCCAGGCCACCGCCGTCTCGTCCCCGTCGGCGAGGCCGAGCAGCTCGGCTCCCAGCTCCTCGGCGAGCCGGGCGAGCAGTTCACGGTCCACCAGCTCGTCCCCGGTGTCCGACTCCGACGGACGCAGGACCGTGAGCACGCCCAAGGGCTCGGACCCGCCCGGCACGGGCACGTGCACCGACCCGAACGGGAAGGGCAGGCCCGCAGCGAACTGCGGATACCGGCGCACCGTCTCCGTGGCGTTCGGCAGCACCACCTGGACGCCGAGGCGGTAGGCGTCGGCCGCCGGGAAGGGCCGGGCGACGTGCAGCCGCCACCAGGGCCGGAACAGTGAACCGGGCAGCCCGAGGAGGACCGCGAGGCGCAGCAGTCCCGGGGTGCTGGAACGCAGGTACACGCCGGCCACATGACCCTGCGCCGCGCCGAGTGCGTCGGCCGAAGCATCGACCAGCAGCGCGGCGAGCCGGGCCCGCACACGGACCGCCTGCTCCCCGCTCCCAGCCATGGGCCCTACCTCGTCCCGTGTACCGCCGGGTGGATGACACAGCAAGAATGCGCCACCTCGGCGGAGGATTGCACCTGCGCGCGAGAAGACGCCGGACCGGCTCACACCTCTGCCTCACCCAGGTTGCCGGGCCCTGCGCGCGCTCCTAGTAATGGACTGCGTAATGGCGTAATGGACTGCGAATCGGCGCGCGCAGCACGCGGGGGCGCTGGTGCGGCCGCACCCTTCCTCAGGAGCCCAGATGACCACCCCCTCCACGTTTCCTGGTTCCTACGGCGACTCCGCCATACCGCCCGTACCGTCTGCTGGTGATGCCGCTGTCTCGGCGCTCGTATCGCCTGTCGGGGATGCCGTTGCCCCGTCGCCCGTACCGTCTGCCGGTGATCCCGTTGCCCCGTCGCCCGTACCGTCTGCCGGTGATCCCGTTGCCCCGTCGCCCGTACGGTCCGTCGGTGATCCCGTCTCCCCGTCGCGCGCACCGTCCGACCACGGCGCAGATCCACCGTCCTCCGACCCTGGCGGCCGACTCGCATCGCCGCCCTCCGGGCGGAGCGCCGAAGCCCCGCGGGAGGGCGACCCGGGCCGGGGCGACCCGCTGCGCGACCTCGTTCACGCGGCCTTCGCCGACCGTCCCCTGGAGGACGTCGTCCGGCTCCTCTCCCTGCTCGAAAGCTCGCCCGAGCACACCCGGACGATGTCCGACGCGCTGCGTGCGGTCGGCGTGGACCGGTCCGTCGAGGACGTCACCCACCTGGTCGCTCTCCTCACCCGGCCGCCCCGGGACGCCGGCAGTGCCGACGAGGTGATCCGTGCCGCCGCCGAGGGTCGGTCCCTGGAGGACCTCATCCGGCTCATGGAGCTGATGCACCGCACGCCCGTGGAGCCCCACTGCGCGCGTGCGGTCGTCGAGGCGGCGGCCGTTCACCGGCCCGTCGAGGAACTGGCCGAGCTGATCGCCCGCATGGCCGCCGACCGGATCGGGCACGCGACGGTGCGGCCCGAGCAGGCTTTGTCCGGGACGGTGCCGCCCGAGTCGGCGGTGCTCGGAACGGTGCAGCCTGAGAAGACGTTGCCCGGGATGGTGCCGCCCGATCAGGCGTTGCCCGGGATGGTGCTGCCCGAGTCGGAGGTGCCCCGTACGGTGCCGACTCACAAGGTGCAGGCCGAGATGGTGCAGGCCCACACGGCGCAGGCCCATGCGGTGGTGCCTCATACGGTGGTGCGCGAGCCGGTGGCGCCTGAGTCGGTGGTGCGCGAGCCGGTGGTGCATGAGTCGGTGGTGCGCGAGCCGGTGGTGCATGAGTCGGTGGTGCGCGAGCCGGTGGTGCATGAGTCGGTGGTGCGCGAGCCGCTGGCGCGTGAGTCGGTGGTGCGCGAGCCGGTGGTGCGCGAGCCGGTGGTGCATGAGCCGGTGGTGCACGAGACGGTGCTGCGTCCTCCTGTCGTTGCGGCCGGGCCCGTCGGTGTACCGCCCGCGACCGTCGTCGTGGAGCCCGTCGGGTCACGGCCTGCTCCCGCGCCCGCCGTCCCGGCAGCCGACCGGATCTGGCAGGACAGCCGGAACGACGCTCGCCGGGGCCCCGAGGACGAGTCCGGCAAGGCTCCCGTGCGCGTCGCCCGTGCCGCCGCGCTGATGATGCTCCTGTGCGGCGTGGCCCACGCGCCCCGCTACTGGGTCGGCCTGTCGCAGGCCGGCCTGCAGGCCACGCTGATCGCCTCCGGACTCTGCGTCCTGCTGGCCCTGGCCCTGCTGGTGCAGGCCGACCCGGTGCGGCTGCCCGCGGCCACCGCGGCGCTCGGCCTGACGGCGGCACTCGCCGCCGGGCCGGTGCTGGGCAGCCGGTTCAGCCTGCCGGACTCGGCCCGGC
>NZ_JBFAET010000044.1:0-58492 GCF_040642095.1 Streptomyces sp. NPDC020362 | reverse complement strand
GGGAACCGTCCCGCTGCGCGGGGCGGCCCCGGGCGTCCGGGGCCGCACCCCACGAGGACCAAGCGGCGTCCGGCCAATCCCCGGCTGCTGCGTCAGCGGCTGTTCGTGTTCGTGGTGGTGACGCTGCTGGTCGCGCTCGGTATCGCGGTGGCGCAGGGCTGTCAGGGCCCGGCGCGCGGGCTCGGCGGGGACGACCGGCAGCAGGAGCACGTGCAGCCGGGCTTCACTCCGCTGGACGACGGGAAGCTGATGTCCGAGCGGTACGACTCGGCCTTCAGCTCGTCCGGCTCCGGGAAGTGACCTCCCCGGGCCCGGTTCAGGACTGCGGCCGTCCCGAGGCCACGGCGTAGAACGCCACCGCGGCCGCCGCTCCCACGTTCAGGGAGTCGACGCCGTGGGACATCGGGATGCGGACCCATTCGTCGGCGGCGACCAGGGCCTGGGTGGACAGGCCGTCGCCCTCGGCGCCGAGCATCAGCGCCACCCGGTCCATCCGGTGGGGCGCGGCCTCGTCGAGGCTGCGGGCCTTCTCGTCCGGGGTGAGCGCGAGAAGGGTGAACCCGGCCTCGCGGACCGAGTCCAGCCCCTTGGGCCAGCTCTCCAGACGCGCGTAGGGCACGGAGAACACCGCACCCATGGAGACCTTGACGCTGCGCCGGTACAGCGGGTCGGCGCAGTCGGGCGAGAGCAGCACCGCGTCCATGCCGAGGGCGGCCGCCGAACGGAAGATCGCACCGATGTTGGTGTGGTCGTTGACCGACTCCATGACCACCACCCGGCGGGCCGAGCGCAGCAGCTCCGCCGCCGTCGGCAGCGGCTTGCGCTGCATGGAGGCGAGGGCACCGCGGTGCACGTGGTAGCCGGTGACCTGCTCGGCGAGTTCCGGGCTCACGGCGTACACCGGGGCCGGGAGTTCGTCGAT
Source organism: Streptomyces sp. NPDC020362 (assembly GCF_040642095.1). NCBI lineage: Bacteria > Bacillati > Actinomycetota > Actinomycetes > Kitasatosporales > Streptomycetaceae > Streptomyces > Streptomyces sp. NPDC020362. Next base: position 57,570 of record NZ_JBFAET010000044.1, on the reverse strand, counting down.
GACGTCGCGCATGACGTCGATCCACTTGGCCGAGAGCAGCATGGAGCGCATCTCGTAGCCGGCTTCCTTGGCCCTTCTGATGACCTTCTCGCCCTCGGCGATGAACAGGCCCTCGGCCGGCTCGCGCTTGCGGCGCAGGTCGACGTCGGTCAGGCCCGTGTAGTCGCGCAGGCGCGGGTCGTCGGGATCCTCAACGGTGATGAGATCGGCCACAGGGTGATACTGCCTTGTCCTGGGTGCGGTGCCAACGGCTGGGAAGGGTTCGTGTTACCCCGGGTTACGCGTGATCAAGCCGCGGGCTCGGGGCCGACGTTCACGACCTCGCCGATGACGATGACCGCGGGGGGCTTCACGTCCTCGGCGCGTACGGTCTCGGCGACCGTGGCGAGGGTCGCGTCCACGCGGCGCTGCGCTGCGGTCGTGCCCTCCTGGACGAGGGCGACCGGGGTCCCGGACGACTTGCCGTGCGCGACGAGCGTCTCGGCGATCTTCCCGATCTTGTCGACGCCCATGAGGATCACGAGTGTGCCGGTCAGCTTCGCCAGCGACGGCCAGTCGACCAGGGACCGCTCGTCGTCCGGGGCGACATGGCCGCTGACCACGGTGAACTCGTGGGCGACACCCCGGTGGGTGACCGGGATGCCCGCCGCGCCCGGCACGGAGATCGAGCTGGAGATGCCGGGCACGACGGTGCACGGGATGCCGGCCTCGGCGAGCGCCTGGACCTCCTCCATGCCCCGGCCGAAGACGAAGGGGTCGCCGCCCTTGAGCCGTACGACCGACTTGCCCTGCCGGGCGTGCTCGATGAGGGCGTTGTTGATGGCCTCCTGGGCCATGTAGCGGCCGTACGGGATCTTCGCGGCGTCGATGACCTCGACGTGCGGCGGGAGTTCGGCGAGCAGGTCGCGCGGGCCGAGCCGGTCCGCGATGACGACGTCGGCCTCGGCGAGGAGACGGCGGCCGCGGACGGTGATGAGGTCCGGGTCGCCGGGGCCACCGCCGACCAGCGCCACGCCGGGCGTGCGGGTGCGGTGGTGCGGGGCCACGAGGGTGCCGTCGCGCAGGCCCTCGACGACCGCGTCGCGGATGGCGGCGGTGTGGCGGGGGTCGCGGCCCTTGGCGTCCGTGGTGAGGACGGCGATCGTGACGCCCTCGCTGTGGCCGGTCGCCGGGGTCCAGGCCGTCGCCCGGTCCGCGTCGTCGGAGCGCACACACCAGACGCGGTGACGCTCCGCTTCGGCGGAGGCCCGGGCGTTGGCCTCGGGGTCGCTCGTGGCGATCAGGGCGTACCAGGCCGCCGCGAGGTCGCCGTCCGCGTAGGGGCGCCGCTCCCAGGTGATCTCGCCCGCGTCCGCCATCGCCTCCACGGACGGGGTCGCCTCGGGGGACACGAGGAGGATGTCCGCTCCCGCTGCGATCAGCGCCGGGAGGCGGCGTTGGGCGACCTGGCCGCCGCCGAGGACGACCACGGTGCGGCCGGAGAGGCGGAGGCCTACGGGGTAGGCGGGGTGTTCGGCCATGAGGGACGGCTCCTCTTGCGGCTGTGCAATGCGAGGCCTCTGCGGCTTTGCGGTGGCCCTGACGTGCGGATTTTACGTTGGCGGCGGGAAAGGCGGCTCAGCTGTCCGGTGGCTGGGCAGGGTGGCCGGGTGCGGCTGCACGGTCCGTGGACGCCCTCCCCCGCTCTCGCCTTCGCGCGAGCGGGGGACCCCCATCGCCCCTGCGGAACGACTGCCCACGGGCCACGCCTGACCGACCGTCGGGCGGAAGCCGCCCCCTACTTCTCGGTGACCCCTGCCGAATCGAACGTGGCCACCTCGTGCATCGCCCGGGCCGTGCTCTGGACCAGGGGCAGCGCCAGCAGCGCGCCCGTGCCCTCGCCGAGGCGCAGGTCGAGGTCGACCAGGGGGCGCAGGCCCAGCTTGTTGAGGGCTGCCACGTGGCCGGGCTCGGCGCTGCGGTGGCCGGCGATACAGGCCGCAAGGACCTCGGGGGCGATGGCGCGGGCGACGAGGGCGGCGGCGCCGGCGCTGACGCCGTCCAGGATCACCGGCGTCCGCAGGGAGGCGCCGCCGAGGAGCAGGCCGACGATGGCCGCGTGCTCGAAGCCGCCGATCGCCGCGAGGACGCCGATCGGGTCGGCCGGGTCCGGCTGGTGGAGTTCCAGGGCACGCCGGACGACCTCGGTCTTGCGGGCCAGGGTCTCGTCGTTGATGCCGGTGCCACGACCGGTGACCTCCGCCGGGTCTGCGCCCGTGAAGACGGAGATCAGCGCGGCGGACGCCGTCGTGTTCGCGATGCCCATCTCGCCGGTGAGCAGTGCCTTGTTGCCGGCCGCCACGAGGTCGCGGGCGGTCTCGATGCCCACCTCGATGGCGGCCTTGGCCTCCTCGCGGGTCATCGCGGGGCCCGTGGTCATGTCGGACGTGCCGCCGCGGATCTTGCGGGGCAGCAGCCCGGGCGTGGCCGGCAGGTCGGCGGCGACACCGACGTCGACCACGCACACCTCGGCGCCGACCTGGTTGGCGAAGGCGTTGCAGACCGCTCCCCCGCCCAGGAAGTTGGCCACCATCTGGGAGGTGACCTCCTGCGGCCAGGGGGTGACGCCCTGGGCGTGGACACCGTGGTCGCCGGCGAAGATGGCGACGGCCGCGGGCTCCGGGATGGGCGGCGGGCACTGCCGGGACAGCCCGGACAGCTGCGCGGAGATGATCTCCAGCATGCCCAGCGCGCCGGCCGGCTTGGTCATGCGCTTCTGGCGCTCCCAGGCCTCGCCGAGCGCCTTGGCGTCGAGCGGGCGGATCTGTGCGACGGTCTCGGCAAGCAGGTCGTGGGGTTCCTCTCCGGGCAGGGCGCGGCGGCCGTACGTCTCCTCGTGCACCACCCAGGACAGGGGGCGTCGCTTGGACCAGCCGGCCTGCATCAGCTCGGGCTCGTCCGGGAACTCGTCGACGTACCCGACGCACAGGTAGGCGATGACCTCCAGGTGCTCGGGCAGGCCGAGGGCGCGAACCATCTCGCGCTCGTCGAAGAAGCTGACCCAGCCGACGCCGAGGCCCTCGGCACGGGCGGCGAGCCAGAGGTTCTCGACGGCGAGCGCGGCGGAGTACGGCGCCATCTGGGGCTGGGTGTGCCGGCCGAGGGTGTGGCGGCCGCCGCGGGTCGGGTCCGCGGTGACGACGATGTTCACCGGGGTGTCGAGGATGGCCTCGATCTTCAGTTCCTTGAACTGCTTGGCCCGGCCCTTGGGCAGCGACTTGGCGTACGCCTCGCGCTGGCGCTGGGCGAGTTCGTGCATCGTGCTGCGCGTCTCGGCGGAGCGGATGACGACGAAGTCCCAGGGCTGCGAGTGGCCCACGGACGGTGCCGTGTGGGCCGCCTCCAGAACACGCAGCAGCACCTCGTGCGGGATCGGGTCGCTGCGGAAACCGTTGCGGATGTCGCGCCGCTCGCGCATCACCTTCAGGACGGCCTCGCGCTCGGCGTCGTCGTAGGCGGGCGCGGCCGGTCCGGTGGACTGTCGTACCTCTTCCACTGCGGCCGTGCTCTCTTCCTGGTCGGCGGCCCTGGTCTCCAGGTCCTCCGCGTGCTGTACGACATCGGGGGCGTGCTCGGCGTCCGGCACTGCGGCGGGCTCTGCCTCGCGCGGCGCCGGGACCGTGGCCACGGACTCCTGCTGCTCCTGGACGGGCAGCACGAGCGGATGGGGCGGGGTCGGCGCCAGGTGCGGGGAGGTCGGCACCGAGCCCTCGACCGGCACGAACCGGCCGAGCAGCTGCTCGGGGTGCGGCTCCAGCGGGACGTTGGGCAGCAGCGGGTCCGCGGTGACGCCGGGCGCCGACGGGCCGGGGGCGCCCTGCTCCACTACGGGCCCCGCCTCGGCGGACCGGAGTTGCGGACCGGCCGGGGCGGAGGGCTGGGCCGGCATGGTGGCGGGGATGCCCTCGCCGACCGCCTCCTGCGGGTGCGACGGCTCCTGTGCGACGGCCACGGCCTCACCTTCGTTCGGAACGGCTGCGGCCATCTGCGGGCCCTGCGCCTGCGGGAGGACCGCTTCAGGCGCCTCGGTGGCCACAAGTGTGCCGGCGGCCGGAGTCACCGCACCGTCGGCGACGGGCGGGGCCTGCACGGGGCCCTGTCCCGGGGGGGCGACGGCCTCGGCCTGCGGCTCGACAGCCGCGGTGGCGGCGGCGACCGGCTCGGCGGCCACTGCCTGCTCGGCGGCCTGCGCGGAGTCGGCGGCGGGCGCGGACTCGGCAGCCTGCGCGGACTCGGCGGCGGGCGCCTGGCCGGGGTCGGCGACCTGGTCGGCAACGGGCACCTGCACGGGATCGGCGACGGGGGCGCCCTCGACGACGGAGCTGCCTTCGACCACAAGGGTGCTCTCGGCGACGGGGGTGCCTTCAGCGACGGGGGCGTGTCCGGCCGCCACGGCCCCGGCCCCGGTGCCGAAGACCTGTGGGTCGGTCTGCACAGGAACGGCTCCGGCCGCCGCCTGAGCAGCAGCGGGGTCGGCGGCCTCGGGGACGCTGTGGGCGGCGACCGCGCCGGCGGCGGGTGCCGCACCCTCACCAGCGACAGCGACAGCGTCGGCGCCAGCGACAGCGTCGGCGACGTGGGGCACGGGCTGGGCGGCGACCGCGTCGACGCCCTCGGCCGGACCATGGGCCGCAACGGCGTCGGTCTCCTCGGCCGCAGCCACAGCAGGAGCCGGAACGGCGTCCGCCGCCGGAGGCACGGCCCCGGCCGGAGCGCCAGCCTCGGCCGGAGGCACGGCCCCGGCCGCGACGGCGTCGGCGCCCTGTGTCACGGCCACGGCCACGACGGCATCCGCACCCTGTGCAACAGCAACAGCCGCGGCAGCGTCCGCGCTCTGTGCCGCAGCCCCGGCCGTGGCGGCATCCGCAGACTGGGTCACGGCCACGGCCACGGCCGCACCCGTCACCGAGTCAGCGCCACCGGCACCGGCTGTCTGCGCGGCGTCGCCGAGCGGCACGGCTGCGCCGAGCGGCACGCCCTCGACCGGCTGCGGCTGCACGCCGTCGTTCTGCACGACGGGCCCGGGCACCTGGACGGCGTCCAGTGCCTGCGCGCCCTCCGCCTGCTGTCCCGGTACGGCCTCGCCCTGCGCCTCCTGGACGGGGGCGGGGGCCACCTCGCCCGGCGCCTCCGCGGTCGGAGTCTCCGCAACCACCGCCGGCTCGGCACCCTGATCGGCCTCGGCCGCCGTCGGTACCGGTACCGGTACCGAACCCTCGGTCTGCTGTCCGGCCTCCGGCGCCACCGACGTCTCCGGCACGGCCGCCGTCTCCGGCACGGCCGCGTTCTCGGCGCCACCGGTCCCGTCCGCGGCCACCTCCAGAGCCTCGGCCGGACCCTGCGCGACCGGCGCACCCTGTGCGTCCTGCACGACCGGCGCGACCGGCGTCTCCTGACCGGCCCTGGCCGGAACGTGGGCGTCCTGACCGGCCTCCACCGCAACGTCCTGACCGGCCTCCACCGCAATATGGGTGTCCGCCGGGCCCTGTCCAGCCGGAGCTGCGTACACCCCGTCGTGGCCGTGGACCGGCTGCGCGCCGTCGTGGCCGTGGACGACACCCGTCCGGGCCGGCTCCTGGGGAGCCTCGTCCGGCGTCTGCGTGACCGCCTGCGTGGCGAGGCGGGCCATGGCGGCCTGGGCGGCGTCGGCCGGTTCCGCGAGGGACCCCCCGACCGGACTGACCGTTTCCCCGGCCTGGGCCTCGGTACCGACCTGGGCCACGGCCGCCGGGGCGGCGCCCCACGGGGCCGCGCTCTGCGGAGCCATGTCGTGCAGCGGCTGGGCGTCGAGGTACTCGGGGCCGGCCGTGGGCGCCGCCGGCTGTCGTACCGGCACGCCCGCGGGCCCGCGGTCGGCGAGGGAGCGCACGGGGCTGGCGGAGGCGTCGGGGATCGGGGGCCCGAGATGCAGCGGCCGACGCGAGGGCTGGGGGGCCGCCGTCGGGTCGTGCGGAGCCGAGAGAATCGGCGACGCAGGCACGGACGCCGGCGCCGGATTCGGCAGCCGGACGCCGCTGAGGTCGACGGAACCGCTGTCCCGGCCGCCCGTCTCGTGCGGGTCCGGCTCGTGGACGGCCTCGACGACCGGTTCCGGGGCGGGTGGCGGCACTTCGTTGCCCCACGCGCCCTGGGCACCCGGCAGCAGCAGGTCTTCGTCCTCGGCGGGTGCCTCGGAGAGGTAGGTGTACGCGCCGTGCGCGGGGGCGCCCGGCTGTTCCACCATGCCTGCGCTCTCCGGCTGCCCCTCGGCCGGGACCTGGCCGGTGTCGGTCATGCGTACCCCTCGCCCATCGGTTAGTGCTCCTACGTCCAGCTCACCCGGGACGGCGCACCGACCGCCCCGCAGTGAAGAACGAGCGTGCGTGCCCAGCGGCACGAACGACCTGCCCAAAAAAGGCGACAAAGCCATTCAGTGGCATTGTCCCGGCCGTTCCGCCGTCGCGACAGCATGATCCGCGACAGCCCGCTGTGGACTGCGCCACGTTGCGCGTCCTCGGGTTCTGCCGTACCACACCCGCCCCAAAACGGGCGTGCTTTCCGGACATTGACGAACGAAGTTCCGGGCCACCGGAGCGGTACAACGATCGGCCAGCCTACCGCGCGCAGTACGACAACAGGATCACGGGGCGCGATCCGGCAATACGCCGCTGAGCAGGAACGCAACGTTCCGCTCGGTCTCCGTCCAGGCCCTGGTGTCGAGCTCGACGGACTGCAGCAGAGCGCACTCGACGCGGTATCCGTGTTCGGTCAGACCGCGGCCGACGAGCTCGGCCTCGTCACGGGTGGCGGCGTGGGTGACGATGCGCTGCGGGCGCCGGTCGGCGACCGCGGAGACCACGGCGGCTCCCCCGGCGCCGACCCGGACGACGTCCGGTTCGGGCAGGTTTTCCAGGACATGGGGGGCAGTTCCCTGCACGACCTGGAGCTGGACGCCATAGCGGCGGGCGGCCAATTCCGTGCGCGCGCAGGCGCCGGGATCCCGGTCGACGGCGATGACGGCCGCCCCGGCGCGCGCGGCCTCGGTGGCGAACGCTCCGCTGCCCGAGCCGATGTCCCAGACGAGGTCGCCGATCCGGGGTCCGAGGCGGGCGAGTTGGGCGGCCCGGAGCAGCTCCGTCTCCCCTTCGCCGAGGCGGCCGCCGTGCGCCGCGTACGCCGCGTACTCCTCGTCCCGCTGCACCCAGCCACGCGGACCGGCGCCCGGGTCGCGCCCGGCGATCCAGCCGCCGCCCTCGGCCGAGCCCGCGGGGCCGCCGATGACGATGACGACGTTCGGGTCCCGCCAGGCGTGGTCGGGGGCCTTGTCGGAGGTGACGACGGTGACCTGCTCGCGTTCGGTGCCCAGTTCCTCGCAGATGACGAAGGTGCGGTGGACCCCGTCCAGCAGCAGGCCCAGTTCGGCGGGTCCGGCGCCGGGTGCGGTGAGGACGGCGACCTTGGTGTGGGCACGGCACACGTTCACGGCCCGGCGCAGCGTGCGCGGATGGGCGACGACCACCTGGGCGTCGTCCCACGGCATGCCGGCGCGGGCGAAGGCGCCGGCGACGGAGGAGACGGCCGGGACGACCTCGACCTCCAGGCCGAACTCCGGAGCGCGCAGGGTCCGTACGACGCCGAAGAAGCCGGGGTCGCCGTCGGCGAGCACGACCGCGGTGCCGCGGTGGGCGGCGATCCGGCGGGCGGCCAGGGCGAGGCTGCCGAGCCGGATGCGCTCGGCGGCGGGCGGGACCTGGGGCAGCGCCAGATGGTGGGCCGCACCGGCCACGAGCGTGGCGGCGCCAAGGGCGGCGCGTGCCGCATCAGTCAGCGGCGAGCCGTCCCAGCCGATCACCGTGACCCGGTCGGCCATCGTCGTCAGTCTCCAGGTTTTCGCAGGTCGTCGTGGGTACGGGGCCCGTGGGCGGGCTCCGTGAGCGTACCCGGTGAAAGTAGCGGACGCGCGGTGGGGCGGGGCCGCAGGCAGCTGCGGGCGCGCCTCGTCGGCGTCAGTTCCAGTCGGAGTAGGGCCCGAAACCGCCGGTGTCGGCGAGCTGCTCGTCGGCGCCCTCCAGGTCCTCCGGGAGGAGGCTCCACACGATGAAGTCGGTCCGCACGTCGGCCCAGGCGCCGTCCTCGGTGCGGTGGTGGACTATGCAGGCGTTGCGCAGCACGCCCTCGCTGATGCAGCCGATCTTCTGGGCGACCTGCTGGGAGGCGGTGTTGTCGGCGGCGGTGCGGATCTCGATCCGCTCGAACTTCTGGTCGCCGAAGAGCCATTGCGCGGTGACGAGGGCGGCCTCGGAGGCGTAGCCCTCGCCGCGCGCCCAGGGGGCGACGATGTACGACAGCTCGGTGGAGCGGATGTGCCAGTTGGTCTTGCCCAACTGGACGATGCCTACCAGGCGCTGGGTGAGGAACTCGGTGACGGCGAGGTCCAGACCCCGGCCCGCGGCGCGCTCGGTGGGCGCGTACCCGGTGATCCAGTGCCGGGCGGCCTGCTCGGTGAAGGGCTGGGGGACGTCGGTCCAGGCGGCGATCTGCTCGTCGTTCATCATCTCGGCCAGGGCCGGCACGTCGCCCTCGTCGAGGGGACGCAGCACCAACCGCTCCGTGCTGATGGAGATGGTGGGGAAGGTGCTAGTCATGCGCCGCTCCGTAACCTTCGGAAAAACTTGAGAGAGCATCAGGACCGTCAGGGCCCCGCTGAACTGCCCAGCATGCAGCATGAAACCACTGAACCGCACGACGGGGCCCACCCCGGGTGAAGGAGTGGACCCCGTGCGTGGCGATACGCCGCTTACGTGCCGTCAGTTCCGGTTCAGCCGCTGGTCAGCGGGCTCAGAAGGACGGGATGACCGAGCCCTGGTACTTGTCCTCGATGAACTTCTTGACCTCGGGCGAGGTGAGCAGCTTGGCGAGCTTCTTGACCCGCGGGTCCTTCTCGTTGCCCTTCTTCACGGCGAGGAAGTTGCCGTACGGGTTGTTCTTCGCGGACTCCAGGACGAGGGCGTTCTCGGCGGGCTTGAGGCCCGAGGAGATGGCGTAGTTGCCGTTGACGACCGCCGCGTCCACGTCGTCCAGGGAGCGCGGGGTCTGGGCCGCCTCGACCTCCTTGAACTTGAGGTTCTTGGGGTTCTTGGCGATGTCCTGCGGGGTCGCCTCGGTGCCGGCGCCGTCCTTGAGCGTGATGAGCCCGTTGGCGGCGAGCAGCTTGAGGGCGCGGGCCTCGTTGACGGCGTCGTTCGGGACCGCGATGGTCGCGCCGCTCTTGAGGGCGTCGGCCTTCTTGACCTTGTGGGAGTAGAGGCCGAGCGGCTCCAGGTGCACCGTGACGACGGGCACGATGTGGGTGCCGCGCTTCTTGTTGAAGTCGTCCAGGTACGGCTGGTTCTGGAAGTAGTTGGCGCCGACCGAGCCGTCCTCGGTCGCCGTGTTCGGCGTGATGTAGTCGGTGAACTCCTTGACCTCCAGGTCGAGGCCCGCCTTCTTCGCCAGGTTCTTCTGGACGAAGGTCAGGATCTCGGCGTGCGGCGTCGGGCTCGCGGCGACGACCAGCGGGCCGCTGTAGTCGGAGGAGGTGGAGTCCTTGCCGGAGCCGCAGGCGGTGAGCCCGAGGGTGAGGGCTCCGGCGGCGAGGACGGCGGTGGTGAGCTTGGCGGTGTTACGCACGAAAAGTGCCTTTCCTTAAGGGGTGGTGCGACCCCGGATCTCGGGGCGTCGGCGCGGGGCGCCGTCATGGGGGGTGGTGGTCTGTCGGCCCGGGGAGAATGGTGAGTCCGGGAGCCGGTCAGCTCTTCTTCACGGCGTCGGCGGCGACCGTGCCGGGGAAGACGCCCTTCAGCGGCCTGAACAGGAGCAGGCCGCCGGACCTGCCGCTGCGGCGGTGCAGGGAGCGGGCCGCGACGTCGCCGACGACCTGGAGCAGGGAGATGACGACGGCGAGGATGGCCACGGTGATCCACATCATGCCGGTCTCGAAGCGCTGGTAGCCGTAGCGGACGGCGACGTCGCCGAGGCCGCCGGCGCCGACCGTGCCCGCCATGGCCGAGTAGCCGATGAGGGCGATGATCGTGGTGGTGGCGCCCGAGATGAGCGACGGGAGCGCCTCGGGCACGAGCACGCTGCGGACGACCTTCCACGTGCTGCCGCCCATGGACTGCACCGCCTCGACGAGTCCGCCGTCCACCTCGCGCACCGACATCTCCACCAGGCGCGCGAAGAAGGGGACCGCCCCGACGGCCAGCGGGACGATGGCGGCCTCGCGGCCGATGGTGGTGCCGGTGATCCAGCGGGTGAAGGTCATCAGCGCGACCATCAGGATGATGAACGGCATCGAGCGGGCGATGTTCACGACCTGCCCGATGACCTTGTTCACGACCACGTTCTGCAGCAGTCCGCCCTTGTCCGTCAGGACGAGCAGGACGCCGAGCGGAAGTCCGCCGACGACGGCGATCAGCGTGGACCAGCCGACCATGTAGAGAGTGTCCCAACACGCCTGGGACAGCACGGGCTGCATCTCCGACCAGGTCACTTCGCGCCTTCCTTCACCAGCACGGGCTCCTGGCCCTCGTGGCCGACGACATCGATCTGCAGGCCCTGTTCGCGCAGGAACCCGATCGGCACCACGTTGTCCTCGTAGCGGCCGGGCAGTTCGATGCGCATGCGGCCGATCTGGAGGCCGCCGACGGTGTCGATGGCGGCGCCGAGGATCGAGATGTCGATGTTGTAGGTGCGCGAGAGCTGGGAGATGACCGGCTGGGTGGCGGCCTCGCCGTGGAAGGTGACGTCGAGGACGGTCCGGTCGGCGCCGGTGGCCTCGCCGCCCACCGGGAACAGCGCGGCGGCCAGCTCCGAGCCCGGGGTGGCCAGCAGCTCGCTGACCGTGCCGGACTCCACGATCCGGCCCCTGTCCATCAGGGCGGCGGAGTCGCAGATCGACTTCACCACGTCCATCTCGTGCGTGATGAGCAGGACGGTCAGGCCCAGCTGCCGGTTCAGGTCGCGCAGCAACTGGAGGATGGACCGGGTGGTCTCCGGGTCCAGGGCGCTGGTGGCCTCGTCGGAGAGCAGCACCTTGGGGTCGCCGGCGAGGGCGCGGGCGATGCCCACGCGCTGCTTCTGGCCGCCGGAGAGCTGGGCGGGGTAGGCCCCGGCCTTGTCGGCGAGGCCTACCAGGTCGAGGAGTTCGAGCGCCTTGCGTGAGCGTTCCCGGCCGGACCTGCCGAGGATTTCGAGCGGGAGCTCGACGTTCTCCTGGACGGTCCGGGAGGAGAGCAGGTTGAAGTGCTGGAAGACCATGCCGATCCGGCTGCGCGCCTGCCGGAGTTCGCGGCCGGCGCGGGGGCCGCGCCCGGCGAGCGCGGTGAGGTCCCGTCCGGCGACGGTCACCGTCCCGGATGTCGGACGCTCCAGCAGATTGACACAGCGGATGAGCGAGGACTTGCCGGCGCCGGACTGGCCGATGACGCCGTAGACCTCGCCTTCTCGGACGTGGAGATCGACGCCGTCCAGGGCGGTGACCTCACGGCCGCGGGAGCGGTGAGCCCGGTAGATTTTCGTGAGGCCCGAGGTGGTGATCACAGGGATTTCCGTCACTGTCGAGTGCGCGGGCGTGGATGTGCCCGGGCACGGGTGCATGCGTTGCATTCGTTCAGGGACGCGGCACGGTTCTCGCTGTGGCGGTGAACCGGGGAGAACTTCGTGTGCGCTGGGTCCCCACGCCGTTCAGGCAGTGGGGGAGGCGTCGGTCCGTATGCCGGGAAGCGGCGTCGGACAGGACACGGCTCTCGCTTCGGGGCGCGAGGCTCAGGTGGTGCAGGGGCCCTCTAGAAGGCGCACATTCGACGCAGACACAGACAACGAGCACCGGGCGTCAGGGTCGCCTCGGTCGCAAGGGTGCGGCAGCTCGTCGTGGTCATGCGATCAGTAAACCAGACCTACGGTGCTGACCGGCCGCCGCTGTCCGCATGCTGGACAGCGGCGGACAGTTCTCAATCGCGAACGGTGATTTCCACTCCCCCGTCGGTGACCAGTGCGGACAAGGCCGACAGGTCCTCGACCACCAGGTCGGCGTCCAGCTCCTCGGACCGGTGGGTTGTGGCCAACGCCACGGTGGTCATGCCGGCCGCACGGCCCGCCTGGAGTCCGGCCGGGGCGTCCTCGAAGACCACACAGCGGGCCGGGTCCACCCCGAGCTGCCGGGCGGCGAGCAGGTAGGGCTCGGGGTCGGGCTTGCCACGGGTGATGTCGTCGGCACAGATCAGCGTCTTGGGCAGGATGCCGACGGCGTCGAGGCGGGCCTCGGCGAGCCGGCGGGTGGCGGATGTGACCACGGCCCAGCGGTCGGCGGGAAGCAGGGCGAGGAACTCCCGCGTCCCGGGCAGCAGTTGAACGCCCCCGTCGGGCACGTCCTCCACCTCCAGCTGTTCGACCCGCGCGACCGCCTCCGGCACGAGACGGGCGGGCAGCAGGTCGGCGACTATCTCGGCCGCCGGCCGCCCGTGCAGTGCCACGCGCCGGAACTCCTCGGCCGTGATGCCGTACTCACGGGCCCAGCGCGTCCAGCAGCGCTCGACGGAGGCGAGGGAGGAGACGAGGGTGCCGTCGTTGTCGAACAGGAGGGCGTGCGCGTGGATCGTCATGGTCTAGACCCTACGGTGGACTACGGGGTCGGCGGCGCCGGGCCATTTCGGCCGTAATAAGGTCACGGCATGCTCAATGCCCTGACGCTGGTGACCGGAGTCGCCGCGCTGCTGCTCGCCGCCTGGTGCGGCTGGGCCGCCCACCGGGACCAGCCGACCAAGGACTGGCACTTCATCGGCATGGCCGTGGTGTCGCTCCTGGCCGTGATCCAGCTGGTGGTCGGGATCGTGCAGCTGGCGCGGGGCGAGAAGCCGGAGCAGGGCACGACGATCTTTGTTGCATATCTGCTGGGCGCGTTCGCGTGCGTGCCGACGGCGGGCTTCATGTCGCTGGCCGAGCGCACGCGCTGGGGCTCGGTGACGGTGGCGGCCGGCGGTGTGGTGCTGGCCGTACTGGAGGTGCGGCTCTATGACATCTGGGGAGGCTGAGATGACGGCGCTGGAGGAGAAGCCGACGCGTTTGATCAGCGGGCCGGGCATGCTGCTCGTCTGGTTCTACGGCGTGATGGTGGTCGGCGCGGTGTCGCGTTCCGCGTACCAGATCGCAACGGACTTCCAGCGGGCACCGCTGGCCTATTCGCTCTCGGCCGTGGCCGGGGTCGTGTACGGGTTCATCACGTACACGCTGATCCGCGGCGGGGAGACGGCCCGCAGGGCGGCCCAGGTGTGCTGCGCGGCCGAGCTTGCGGGTGTGCTGATCGTGGGTACGTGGACGCTGGTCGAGCCGTCCGCTTTCCCTGACGCGACCGTGTGGTCCGATTACGGGATGGGCTACATCTTCATTCCCGTGCTGTTGCCTGTTTCCGCGATGTACTGGTTGCGGAAGGCGCGGATGGCGAGGGGCGCCTGAGGAGCGTTTGCGAGTCCGGGTGGTTCGTGGGTCCTCGCGCAGTTCCCCGCGCCCCTTACGGGGCGCTCTGCCTCACGCCGTCTGGGCGAAGGCTCCCGCCGGCTTCTCCAGGACGATCATCTCCACGCCGTCGGCGCCCTGGGAACGGCCCACCGTTTCGTAGCCGGAGCGGCGGTACAGGCGGAGGTTGCCCTCGCTGCGGTGGCCGGTGAAGAGGCGGAACCTGGTGGCGCCCCGCTCCTCGGCCAGCGCCGCCTCGGCCGCGCGCAGCAGCCTGGCGCCGATGCCGTGGCCCTGCAGGCGGGGGTGGACACAGAGCTTGCCGATCGCGGCCGCTCCGTCCTCGGTCACCTTGCCGCGCACCGAGCCGACCACCTCCTCACCGAGGCGGGCCACGAAGACGCAGTCGGAACCGACCTCCTGGCGCACCGAGTCGAGGGTCTGGACGAGCGGGTCGATGCGGTAGTTGCCGTACAGCGCCGCCTCGCTCTGGAAGCACAGGTACTGGAGTTTGAAGATCTGCTCCGTGTCCTGCTCGGTCGCCACCGAGATGGTCACGCTCATGCCCATGTGCGCATGCCTCCCGCTCACCTGATCGCCTGTCGTCCCCCACACCTATCCCCGCGCTTCACGGGCCGCAACCTCCGGCGCGAGCAATCGCCGCAGACATCCCAGACATCTGGAACGTTCCGGTCCGAGACTGCCCTGTGAGATACCCAACTCCCCCGCGATCTCCCGGTATGTCAGGTCCTTCGGGGACAGCAGCGCCTCCATGAGGCGGGGGCAGCGGCCGGGCAGCCGGCGGACCGCGTTGCGCAGGGCGCGGTGGCGCGCGGCGGTCAGGGCGAGCTGCTCGGGGCCGGGGCGCAGGTCGTCGGCCGGCTCGGTGCCGTAGGGGCGTTCCCGGCGCGTCGTGCGCCGGCTGCGGCGGGCCTCGGCACGGACGGCCTTGCGCAGCCAGCCCTGCGGGTCCTGCGGCGGCCCGTCGGCCTGCAGGCGCTCCAGGAGGCGGAGCCAGACGGCCTGTTCCAGGTCGTCCGGCTCGTCTCCGGAGAAATATGCCTCGGCGGAGGCCTCGGCCGTGAGCAGCGGGCCCAGGGTGGTCACCAGGTCGTGCGTCATATACGGAACGACGCACCGCCCCGGCGGCAGGTTTCCGGGGCGGCGGGGAGTCAGCCCGAACGGGGTGCAGTACGGCCTCGCCGTTGACGGACGCTCAGGCCGGCGGACCCACGGACAGACAGACCCACGGACCGATGGGCGGCGGGCCCGCGGGCTCAGCCGGCCAGGAAGTCGGCGCGGGCGAGCACGCCGGTGTCGGCGTTGTCGGTGAAGACACCGTCGATGCCGGTCGCGAAATACGTGCCGAAGGCGCCGAAGGCGTCGCCGTAGGCGTCCGCGGCGGTTCCCTTGCGGTACTCGGCCGGGAGGAAGGGGTTCTCGTTGCGCATGGTGTAGGGGTGCAGGACCAGGCCCACCTTGTGCGCGTCGGTGACGAGCGTGGTCGGCTTGCCCAGGGTGCCGTCGGCGTTCTTCGGGATGACGAGGTCCAGCGTCGGGCCGATGCCCTGCGCGTAGCCGGCCATCTCCCTGAGGCCCTTCGGGGTGATCAGGTCGGCGACCGTGCGCGGGTCGCCCGCCTCGACGAAGTCGTAGGGGCGGCTGTCCGCCGTGGAGAGCAGGACCACCAGCGGGTTGTCGACCAGCTGGTTCAGCTTCTGGATGCTGCTCGGCTCGAAGGACTGCAGGATGACCGGCGCGTGCCGGTCGTCCTTGCCGTACTTGCGCAGCAGCTTCGCCACCCGCTCCTCCAGGCCGAGGCCCAGCTTGCGGAAGTAGGTGGGGTGCTTGGTCTCGGGGTAGATCCAGACCTGCCGGCCGCGCTTGCGGGTCTGCTCGTCCTGCCACTCGAGGACCTCTTCGAACGTGGGGATCTCCCAGCGCCCGTTGTAGAGGGTGTTGTGCGGCCGGTTCGCCGGGATGCGCTCGACGGCGCGCAGCGTCTTCAGCTCGGCGAGGGTGAAGTCCTCGGTGAACCAGCCCGTGGTGGGGACGCCGTCGAGGACCTTGGTGGTCTTGCGGCCGGCGAACTCGGGGTGGGAGGCGACGTCCGTGGTGCCGCCGATCTCCGGCTCGTGGCGGCAGACGAGGTGACCGTCCTTGGTGGGCACCAGGTCGCCCGCCTCGACGACGTCGGCGCCGAGGTCGAGGGCCAGGTTGTACGAGCCGAACGTGTGCTCGGGGCGGTAGCCGCTGGAACCCCGGTGGCCGATGATCGTCGGCTTCGGCAGGCTCTTCAGTCCGCGCCCGCCGTGCGCGGCGGTGCGGGACTCGGCCGCTCTGGCGGCGCCGGACAGTCCGAGGACCGCTCCGCCCGCGCCGAGGACCGCTGCGCCGAGGAGCGCCCGCCGTCCCGTTCCCTGCGTCTGCCCGTTCGCCTGGTCGCTGTCCATGAGCGCTCTCCTGCCGTCCGCCCGTTCGATGCGCGCCGATCGTAGGGGGCCGCACATGACGGACGGGAGTCCTCGGGTCGAACACGTGGCTGACGCCGTATGGCAGGTCCGGGACGGGAGATGACGGTCCGTCGGCATGGGCGGGGGCGGGGCGGGCACCCGGGCCGGGAGGGCTCCGCGCGATGTCCGTCACACCGTCGCCGGGGCGTCACGGACCGGCTCCGGCCCGTCACCGCAGGTAAACCAGTGTCAACAGTACGTAAGACCTCGGTGAACCGGGCGCACCCGATGTGCGCTTCCCCCGGAGCCGCGAGTAATGTCCTCACCTGCACAGACACATATCGCTTCCCTCGACATCGGAGGACCCGTTGTCCCGCTTCGCGCTCATCAAGGCAGTGCTCGGACCGATCATGCGCCTGATGTTCCGCCCCCAGGTGGAGGGCGTGGAGCACATCCCCGGGGACGGCCCGGTCATTCTGGCCGGAAACCATCTGACGTTCATCGACTCGATGATCCTGCCCCTGGTCTGTGACCGGCAGGTCGTCTTCATCGGCAAGGACGAGTACGTCACCGGCAAGAGCCTCAAGGGCCGGCTCATGGCCTGGTTCTTCACGGGCGTCGGGATGATCCCGGTGGACCGCGACGGCGGTCGCGGCGGTGTGGCGGCGCTGATGACCGGCCGCCGCGTCCTCGAGGAGGGCAGGATCTTCGGCATCTACCCGGAGGGCACACGGTCTCCCGACGGCCGCCTCTACCGTGGCCGCACCGGCATCGCCCGCCTCACGCTGATGACGGGCGCGCCCGTGGTCCCCTTCGCGATGATCGGCACGGACAAGCTGCAGCCGGGCGGGGCGGGGATGCCGCGGCCCGGCAAGGTCACCGTCCGCTTCGGCGAGGCGATGGAGTTCTCCCGGTACGAGGGGATGGACCGGGACCGCTATGTGCTGCGGGCCGTGACCGACTCCGTGATGGCTGAGGTCATGCGGCTGTCCGGGCAGGAGTACGTGGACATGTATGCGACGAAGGCGAAGGCCGCCTGACCGCCCTGGTGGCCCTGTCCGTCCGGCAGGCGCGGGTGCGTCGTGGTCTCTCGCGCAGTTCCCCGCGCCCCTGAGCTGGTCACCTCACCCGGCGCTTTCCAGTTTCTGGCCCTTCAGCAGGAACCAGGCCGCCAGTGCCGTTGCCAGCAGGACCGCCGCTCCTGCGGCCGAGGCCAGGTGCAGGCCGTGGACGAAGGATGCGCGGGCCGCGTCCAGCATGGCTTCCGCCGTGTGGTGGGGCATGTGCGCGGATGCCTCGACCGCCGCGCCCAGTGACTCGTGAGCCCCCGCCGGGGTGCCGGCCGGGCCCGTGAAGTCCCGGTAGACGCCCGTGACGATCGAGCCGAGCAGGGCGATACCGAGGGCCGCGCCCAGTTCGTACGCCGTCTCGGAGACCGCGGAGGCGGCGCCCGCCTGGTCCTTGGGCACGCTGGAGAGGATCACGTCGGCCGTCACCGTGAAGGAGAAGCCGGCGCCGATGCCGACGACCAGGAGCGCGGCGCCGAGGACCGGGTAGCCCGTCGAACCGCCCACGCTCGTGAGGACGGCGAGTGCGACGCCCACGGCCGCGAGGCCGCCCGAGACCACGGCCCGCACGGAGAAGCGCCGTGCCGCGCGGCCCGCGACCAGACCCGCCGCCACCGCTCCGACGGCGGCGGGCAGTTCGGCCAGGCCCGCCTCGAACGGGCGCCTGCCCTGGACGAGTTGCAGGTACTGGGAGAGGAAGAACACCAGGCCGGACATGCCCAGCACGGTCAGCAGGTCGGCGAGGACCGCTCCGCTGAAGCCACGGCGCCGGAACAGGCGCATGTCCAGCAGCGGGGCCGGCATGGTGAGCTGGCGGCGCACGAAGCCGTACAGGGCCGCCGCGCCGAGCAGGGCCGCGGCGAGCGTGGGCCCGGTGAAGCCGTGGGTGGCGGCCTCCTTGACCGCGTACACGACGGCGATCATGCCGACCAGCGACAGGACGACGCTGATCAGGTCCCAGGGGCCCGGGTTCGGATTGCGGGACTCGGGCAGGGTGCGGATGCCGACGAGGACCAGGACCGCCATCACCGGCAGGTTGATGAGGAAGACCGAGCCCCACCAGAAGTGCTCGAGCAGGAAGCCGCCCGTGATCGGGCCGACGGCCGTACCGGCGGAGGCGGTGGCGCCCCAGATGCCCACCGCGAGGCTGCGCTCGCGCGGGTCGTGGAAGATGTTGCGGATCAGGGCGAGGGTGGCGGGCATCAGGGTGGCACCCGCGACACCGAGCAGCGCCCGCGCCAGGATCATGAGTTCGGGCGTCGTCGCATAGGCGTTCAGGACGGATATCGCACCGAACGCCACGGCGCCGCCGAGGAGGATCCGCTTACGGCCGATGCGGTCGCCGAGGCTGCCCATGGAGACCAGCAGACCGGCGATGACGAAGGAGTAGACGTCACCGATCCACAGGAGCTGGGTGCCGGAGGGGTTGAGGTCTTCGCTGATGTAGGGGGTCGCCAGGCCGAGGACGGTGGCGTCGACGGCCACCAGCAGCACGGCCAGGACGAGGACGGAGAGCGCGAGCCAGCGGCCCGGGCGCTTCTCCACCTCCGCCGCGCGAGCCGGCCGCAGGGTGCTGGTCATGATTCCTCTCTTCGTGGTGCGTCGATTCGTGATGCGTCGCTGCGCGGTGCGTCGGGGCGAGGTGCACCGGACCGTGGTGCGTCGATTCGTGGTGCGTCGGGGCGTCGTGCGCCGCCGAGCAGCAGCTCGACGATCATGTAGGTGAAGTCCTTGGCGGCCACCCGGCCCTCGGCCACCGCCCAGGCGCCGGAGCCCAGCAGGCCGTACAACGCCTCGGTGAGCCAGGCCGGGGTGAGGTCGATGCGGAACTCGCCGCTCTCCTGGCCGCGCCGGAACAGGGCCGTGAGGCGCTCGTCGATGCGGGCCCACCCCTGGTTCTGTTCCTCGCCCTCGAACAGCTGGTTCTCGGTGTAGAGGAAGGCGAGCAGGGCGGCCGAGGGTTCGATCGCGCGGACCAGGCGGCGTACGGCTTCGCCCGCCGGTCCGTCGTCCAGACGGGCCGTGTCCAGAGCCGCCTCGCACTCCGCGATGCCGAGCGCCTCCAGCGCCCGAACGAGCGCGTCGCGTCCGGCGAAGTGACGGTGCAGCGTGGCCCGGCTGATCCCGGCGGCCTTGGCGACCTCGTCCATGGTCGCCGTGGACTTGCGGGTCAGCAGGGCAGCTGCGCTGCGCAGCACGTGGTCACGATCCAGGGCCATGAGACAAGCATAGACCATGTGAGACATCATTGTCTCACATTAGGCATGGGTATCTCATCGAGGCTGGTCGGAGCGGATGCCTTGTCAGTGCCAGGGCAGCTGCCCGCGCCGCTCCCAGTAGGCGCGTGGGTCCTCGGCCAGGGTGGCGAGACGGGTCAGCTGGTCCTCGTCGAGGTCCACCACCGGCGCGTGGAGGTTGGAGGCGAGCTGGGCGACGGTCGCGGCGCCGGAGAGGACGACACCCGCCCACGGCCGGCGCAGGATCAGGGCGAGGGCGACGGCGTCGCAGCCGAGGCCGGACTCTTCGGCGACGGCCTTCAGCACGTCCGGGGCGTGCGGCGCGGCGAGCCGGCCGTTGGCCATGCCCTCCTTGACGATCACGGTCAGTCCGGCGTCGTGCGCCTCGGCGAGCGCGGGTGCCGCCGAGGTCTCCAGGGCGTTGTACGTCGACTGGACGGTGCGGAAGAGGGGCTCGCCGTCGACGGTCACCTCGAGGGCGGCGCGGATCGCGTCGGCCTGGGCGGGGCCGCTGGTGGAGAAGCCGATACTGAGGCCCTCGGCGGCTGCTTCGGCGAGCCTGGCGTGGAGGTCCTTGTCGGTGAGGGCGGGGCTGTCCGGGGTCACCGAGTGGATCTGGTAAAGGTCGAGCCGGTCGCCGAGCAGCGCGTCGGTCTCGGCGCGCTGGCGCTCGTACGTCGCCGGGCCGTGGTCCTTCACCTCGTGCTGTGCGGCGTCGGTGGACCAGCCGGCCGTGTAGGTGTAGCCCCACTTGCTGCCGACGACCACGTCGTCGACGTCCGGGCGGGCGTTCAGCCAGTCGGCGAGGAACTCCTCGGAGCGGCCGTAGGAGCGGGCGACGTCGAAGTAGCGCACGCCCTGGGCGTAGGCGGCGTCGAGGAGTTCGTGGGTACGGCTCCGGAGCGCGTCGACGCTGCGGTTCTCGCCCAGGTCCTCGTCCCGGCCGAGATTGATGTAGCCGGGGCGGCCGACAGCGGCCAGGCCGAGGCCGATGTGGCAGGTCGGCGTCGTGGCGTGCGCAAGACGGGCGAAGGGCATCGCGGGCTCCGTTCGGTCGGCTCCGGTACGGCTTGCGACCAACGTAACCCGCGATGACGCTCCGTTCGGGGAGCCGGGCGCCGGGGGCTCGGGTGGTACCGGCCCGCCGGCGACTGCGCGTCGGCCGTGGCTCGTCGCGCAGTTCCCCGCGCCCCTGACGGGGCGCTCCCCTACTGCTTCTCCTTGGCCGTGGCCCACTCGTGCTGGCCTGCCACGTCCGCCTTGACCTCGGTGAGCTGGACGGCGACCGCGCTGGGAGCGGTGCCGCCGCGGCCGTTGCGGGAGGCGAGGGCGCCCGGGACGTTGAGGACGGAGCGGACCTCCGGGGTGAGATGGGTGGAGATCTTCGCGAACTGCTCGTCCGTCAGCTCGTCCAGCTCCTTGCCCTCGCTCTCGGCGACCTTCACGCACTCCCCCGCGACCTCGTGCGCCACACGGAACGGCACACCCTGCTTGACCAGCCACTCGGCGATGTCGGTGGCCAGCGAGAAGCCGGCCGGGGCCAGTTCCTCCATGCGCTCGCGGTTGACGGTGAGCGTCGCGATCATGCCGGTGAAGGCCGGGAGCAGCACCTCCAGCTGGTCGCAGGAGTCGAAGACCGGCTCCTTGTCCTCCTGGAGGTCGCGGTTGTAGGCGAGGGGCAGGGCCTTGAGGGTGGCCAGGAGCCCGGTGAGGTTGCCGATGAGACGGCCCGACTTGCCGCGCGCCAGCTCCGCGATGTCCGGGTTCTTCTTCTGCGGCATGATCGACGAGCCCGTGGAGAACGCGTCGTGCAGGGTCACGAAGGAGAACTCCTTCGTGTTCCAGATGATGATCTCCTCGGAGATCCGGGAGAGGTTCACGCCGATCATCGCGGTGATGAAGGCGAACTCGGCGACGAAGTCGCGGGAGGCCGTGCCGTCGATCGAGTTGCCGACGCTGCCGTGCTCGAAGCCGAGGTCCTTGGCGACCGCCTCCGGGTCCAGGCCGAGGGAGGAGCCCGCGAGAGCTCCGGAGCCGTACGGCGACACCGCCGTCCGCTCGTCCCACTGGCGCAGCCGCTCGGCGTCCCGGGACAGGGACTGCACGTGGGCCAGGACGTGGTGGGCGAAGAGCACCGGCTGGGCGTGCTGCAGGTGGGTGCGGCCGGGCATCGCCACGTCCGGGTGGGCCTCGGCGAGGCCGATCAGCGCGTCCTGGAGGCCGGCGATCAGGCCGCCGATGATCCGGGCGTGGTCCCGCAGGTACATCCGGAAGAGGGTCGCCACCTGGTCGTTGCGCGACCGGCCGGCACGCAGCTTGCCGCCCAGGTCGGGGCCGAGGCGCTCCAGGAGACCGCGCTCCAGAGCGGTGTGGACGTCCTCGTCGGCGATCGTGCCCACGAAGGAGCCGTCGGCCACGTCGGCCTCCAGCCGGTCGAGGCCGGCGATCATGCGCGTCAGTTCGTCCTCGGTGAGCAGGCCCGCCCGGTGCAGCACGCGTGCGTGGGCGCGTGAACCGGCGATGTCGTAGGGCGCGAGCCGCCAGTCGAAGTGGACGGACGCGGACAGCTTCGCCAGGGCCTCGGCGGGACCGTCGGCGAAACGGCCGCCCCAGAGCCGTACGTCACCGCTGTTGCTGCTCACTTGCGTTTGCTCCTCGGAGAGATGGCTGTGGACGACCGCCTCCCCACCCTTCCAGGCGGGGAGGCGGCTGTCAGGCTGATACGCGTGAGGTGGACCCGTACGGGGTCAGGCCAGGTCCCGCTTGGCCGCGATCTTCGACGACAGGCTGTAGATGTCGATGAAACCCTTGGCCGCGGCCTGGTCGAAGGTGTCGCCGGTGTCGTAGGTGGCGAGGTTGAAGTCGTACAGGGACGACTCGGAGCGACGACCGGTGACGACCGCGCGGCCGCCGTGCAGGGTCATCCGGATGTCGCCGGAGACATGCTGGTTGGCCTCGTTGATGAAGCCCTCCAGGGCGCGCTTGAGCGGGGAGAACCACTGGCCGTCGTAGACCAGTTCGCCCCAGCGCTGCTCGACCTGCCGCTTGTAGCGGGCCAGCTCGCGCTCGACGGTGACGTTCTCCAGCTCCTGGTGGGCCGTGATGAGCGCGATCGCGCCCGGGGCCTCGTACACCTCGCGGGACTTGATGCCGACGAGGCGGTCCTCGACCATGTCGATCCGGCCGATGCCCTGGGCGCCGGCGCGCTCGTTGAGCTGCTGGACGGCCTGCAGGACGGTGACGGGCTTGCCGTCGACGGCGACCGGGACGCCCTCCTTGAAGGTGATGATCACCTCGTCGGCCTCGCGCGGGGTGGCCGGGTTGGAGGTGTACTCGTAGATGTCCTCGATCGGGGCGTTCCAGATGTCCTCCAGGAAGCCCGTCTCGACCGCGCGCCCGAAGACGTTCTGGTCGATGGAGTACGGGGACTTCTTGGTGGTGGCGATCGGGAGCCGCTTCTCCTCGCAGAAGGCGATCGCCTTGTCACGGGTCATGGCGTAGTCACGGACCGGGGCGATGCACTTCAGGTCGGGGGCGAGGGCGACGATGCCGGCCTCGAAGCGGACCTGGTCGTTGCCCTTGCCGGTGCAGCCGTGGGCGACGGTCGTGGCGCCGTGCTTCTGGGCGGCGGCCACGAGGTGCTTGACGATCGTCGGCCGGGAGAGGGCGGAGACCAGCGGGTAGCGGTCCATGTAGAGGGCGTTGGCCTTGATCGCCGGGAGGCAGTACTCGTCGGCGAACTCGTCCCTGGCGTCGGCGACCTCGGCCTCGACGGCACCGCAGGCGAGGGCGCGCTTGCGGATGACGTCCAGGTCCTCTCCGCCCTGGCCGACGTCCACCGCAACGGCGATGACCTCGGCGCCCGTCTCCTCGGCGATCCAGCCGATGGCGACGGAGGTGTCCAGACCGCCCGAGTAGGCGAGTACGACGCGCTCGGTCACTGGTTTCTCCTCACACTGCACTTGCTGACATGCATGAGTATGCAGAACTCTGCATGATTCGTCAATCGCCGCCTTCGAGAGCCGGGCCGCGACCACCCCGCATCCACCGCGGCCGGGGCGACTGCGGTGGCCTCGACGGGTCCCGACCGGCGGATCGGGCAATTCATTAGACGAGCGAACGAGTTGCGTCGATAATCGTTAGACATGGGAAAGACCTATGAACGCATCGACGGCAGGCTCCGGACGTTCATCGAGGAGCAGCCCCTCTTCTTCACCGCGACCGCTCCCCTCGCCGACGAGGGCACGATCAACCTCTCCCCCAAGGGCCTCAGGGGCTCGTTCGAGGTGCTGGACGCATTCACCGTGGCCTACCTCGACTTCGCCGGGTCCAACGCGGAGACCATCGCCCACCTGCGGGAGAACGGCCGGATCACCCTCATGTGGTGCGCCTTCCAGGGTCCGCCGAACATCGTGCGCGTGCACGGCCGGGGCGAGCCGGTCTTCCGTGACGACCCGCGCTTCGGGGAACTGCTCGCGCGTTTCCCCGCCGTCGACCCGAAGCAGCACGGACTGCGCGCGATCATCGTCGTCCACGCCGAACTGGTCCGCGACTCCTGCGGCTACGCGGTTCCCCATATGGCCTACGAGGAGGACCGCGATCTGCACGGCAAGCGCTTCGCCCGCGAGGACGACGCCTCGCTGAGCGCGTACTTCACCAAGAAGGAGCACATCGCGACCAGCCTGGACGGCCTGCCCGGGCTGCCGTTGCCGCTGCCGCCGTCTAGCTTCTGAGCCATGCGCCCAGCCCTTGCCCTCGCCCTCGTGTCCGCGTCCCTGTGCGGCCTCGCCCTCGCGCCCGATCCCTCGGCGGTCTCGCTGCCCGCACAGATGGCGGACACCGGCGGCGGTACCCAGCTCATCACCGCCCAGGCACCGGGCACCGATGCGACGTCCGGCACGCTCACCTGGTGGGACCTGCGGGACGGCCAGTGGGTGCAGGCCGGGTCCGCACCGGCCCGCTTCGGGTCGAAGGGGCTGGTGGAGGGGGGTGCGCGGGTGCAGGGGACGAGCACGACGCCGACCGGCCTGTACGACCTCCCGTTCGGGTTCGGGATCAAGCCGGCGCCCGCCGGCACGCGCGTCGCCTACCGGGCGGTGAAGGACAGTTCCTGGTGGTGCGAGGACAACGACTCCACCTCGTACAACCGCTGGGTGGACCCGCTGCCGGCCGACTGCCGGGCCTCGGAGGCCGAGAAGCTGAGCTCGTACGGCACCCAGTACGGGTACGGGCTCGTCGTCGGGTTCAACTACGACCAGCCCGTGCGGGGACGCGGGGCCGGGATCTTCCTCCATGTGAACGGGCAGGCAGCGACGGCCGGCTGCGTGTCCGTCCCCGAGGATGCGATGCAGCAGATCCTGACGTGGGTGGATCCCGGCAGGAAGCCGCACATCGCGATCGGCACCGTGGACGGCGCCACCGCCCTCACGCGGTACTGACGTCCCCCAGGGGCAGCCGCACCGTGAACGTCGTGGCCCCCGGCCGGCTCTCCAGCCCCACGCTTCCCCCGTGCGCCTCCACGACCGCCGCCACGATCGACAGGCCCAGCCCCGCCCCGGCGCCGGAGGCCTCGGGGCGGCGACGGTGTTCGGCCCGGGTGAAGCGTTCGAAGACGTCGGGTCGAACGTCCTCGGGGACGCCCGGTCCGTCGTCGTGGACCGAGAGGCGGGCCTCGCCCTCCGCGGACTCCAGGGTCACCGTCACCTTCGTGCCGGCAGGTGTGTGCAAACGTGCGTTGGCCAACAGGTTGGCCAACACCTGTTGGAGACGGTGGGCATCGCCCGGAACCGTCACCGGGTCCTCGGGCAGGTCCAGCCCCCAGCGGTGCCCGGGGCCCGCCGCACGGGCGTCGGTGACCGCGTCCAGGACCAGGATCGTCAGGTCCACCGGACGGCTCTCCAGCGGGCGCCCCGCGTCCAGACGGGCCAGGAGGAGCAGGTCGTCGACCATCTCGCCCATGCGGGAGGACTCGGCGGCGATGCGCTCCAGGGCGCGGGTCACCTCGGCCGGCACCGGACCCGGGTGCAGCAGGGCCAGCTCCGCATGGCCCCGGACCGAGGCGACCGGGGTGCGCAGTTCATGGCTGGCGTCGGCGGCGAAGCGGCGCAGCCGCTCCTCGCTCGCGTGCCGTTTGGTCAGGGCGTCCTCGACGTGGCCCAGCATGCGGTTGAAGGCGGCCGCCACCCGGCCGACCTCGCTGCGGGGATCGGGGTCCGGGGCCCGCGGCGGCAGGGCCACCTCGCCGCTGGCCAGGGGGAGTTCGCTGACGCGGGCGGCGGTGGCGGCGACCCTGCTGAGCGGGCGCAGCGACCAGCGGACCCAGCAGGCACCGGCCACGCCGGCCACCACGAGGGCCAGCCCGAAGACGACGCCTGCCACCAGTTCGAGGCGGTGCACGGTGGCCTGGACGGGTTCCAGGGGCAGGCCGACGATCAGGACGTCCCCGTCCCGGCCCGGGGACGCGACGACCCGGTAGTCGTGCAGGGCGGAGAGGCCGATGGTGTGTGGTCTTGCGTCGGCCGGTACGGCGGCCAGCCGCCGCAGGTCCGCGGCGGACAGGTCGACGTTCAGGTCGGCCGACGGATCGCCGCCGCGGATGAGGCCCTTGTTGGTGACCGTACCGTTCAGCAGGCGGGCTCCGAAGGTGCCGGTGGCCATCCGGCGGGTGTCGCCCTGCTCGTCTCCGTCGTGGTCGTCCGGCAGCCTGCCCCTGTGCTCCAGGCTCTCGGGGAAACGGGTGCCGACCTGGGCGAGCTGTTCGTCGAGGCGCCGGGTGAGGAAGCCGTCCAGTTCGACGACCGCGGCCAGTCCCACGGCCGCGCAGCTCACCGCCAGCAGCACCACCAGGCCGAAGGTCAGCCGGGCGCGCAGGGTGCGGGGGCGGGGCAGGCGCCGCAGGGAACTCACCGGGACACCGGCTTCAGGACGTAGCCCGCGCCACGCACCGTGTGGATCATGGGCTCGCGGCCCGCGTCCACCTTCTTGCGCAGGTAGGAGATGTACAGCTCGACCACATGGGCCCGGCCACCGAAGTCGTAGGACCAGACCCGGTCGAGGATCCGGGCCTTGCTGAGGACGCGGCGCGGGTTGCGCATGAGGAAGCGGAGGAGTTCGAACTCGGTCGGCGAGAGCTCGACCAGCTCGCCGGCCCGGGTCACCTCGCGGGCCTCCTCGTCCATGACCAGGTCGCCCACGGTCAGCCGCGGCCCCTCCTCCAGCAGGCGGGCCATGCCCGCGCGGCGCAGCAGTCCGCGCAGCCGGGCGACGACCTCCTCCAGGCTGAAGGGCTTGGTGACGTAGTCGTCGCCGCCCGCCGTGATGCCGGCGATGCGGTCCTCGACCGCGTCCCGGGCGGTGAGGAAGAGCACGCAGACGTCCGGCCGCACCTCGTGCAGCCGGCGCAGCACGGCGAAGCCGTCGGTGTCGGGGAGCATCACGTCCAGGACGACGGCGTCGGGCAGCAGCTCGCGTGCGGTGGTGACCGCCGAGGCGCCGTCACCGGCCGCGCGGACCTCCCAGCCCTCGTAGCGCAGGGCACCGGTGAGCACCTCCGCGAGGTCGGGGTCGTCGTCGACGACCAGGACGCGCAGGGGGGTGCCGTCGGGGCGGGTGAGGGCCGGCCGGCCGGAGCGGGTGGTGTTCATCGCGCCTACCAGCATCGCTCGTGCGGACGGTGGCGGGCCGCCCGGGCGGCTGTGAGTTTTCTCTGAGTCCGCCGGGTGCGGCGGCCGCTCAGAGGTCGCTCAGAGCTTCGGCGCGCACAGTGGCCCGGGCACGACGGACGAAGGGACCACTGTCATGACCACCGTGGACGAGCCGCGCACGGCCCCGCCCGTGTCACCCGCCGCGCGCCGCTCTTCCGCGGGGCTCGTACTGGCCGTGCTGTGGGCGGGGGCGGCGGCCGTGGTCGGACTGTGGTGGGCGGACACGGGGTCCGTGGTCGGCACGGCGGGCTGGCTGACGGGGGCCGGGCGGATCGCCGGGCTGCTGTGCGGGTACGCCTGCGCGGTGCTGGTCGGCCTGATGGCGCGGGTGCCGCTGCTGGAGGTGCGGATCGGCTCCGACCGGGTGGCGCGCTGGCACGCGATGGCCGGCCGGTACACGATCTGCCTGCTGGTCGCGCACGTCGTGCTGATCCTGGCCGGATACGCCGCCCAGGACCGGGCCTCCCTGTGGCACGAGGCGGTCACCGTCGTCCTGGACTACCCGGAGATGCTCAAGGCCACGGCCGGGACGGTGATCCTCCTCGCGGTCGGCGTCACCTCGGCGCGGGCCGTGCGCCGCCGGACCAGCCACGAGTTCTGGTACTACGTCCACCTGCTCACCTACGCGGCCGTCTTCCTGGCCTTCGGGCACCAGGTGGCCCTCGGCGACGAGTTCAACGGCGAGCCGGCGGCCACCGCCGTCTGGTATGCGCTGTACCTCTCGGCGGCGGCCCTGGTGGTGTGGTTCCGGATCCTCGTCCCGGTCCGGCTGAACCTGCGGCACCGGCTGCGCGTGGAGTCGGTGCACCCGGAGGCACCCGGCGTGCACTCGGTCGTGGTGCGCGGGCGGCGCCTGGACGAGCTGGGCGCGCGGCCCGGGCAGTTCTTCCGCTGGCGGTTCCTCGGCGACGGCATGAGCTGGACGTCGACGCCGTACTCCCTGTCGGCGCCGCCGCGCCCGGACCGCTTGCGGATCACCGTCAAGGCGCTCGGGGACCACAGTGCGGCCGTCCCGCTGCTGCGGCCGGGCACCCGGGTGTGGGCGGAGGGACCGTACGGCTCCCTGACCGCCGACCGGGCCACCGGGCCCCGGTCCCTGCTGATCGCGGCCGGTGTCGGCATCACCCCGCTGCGGGCACTGTTCGAGACGCTGCCCGGCGAGGTCGCGCTGCTCTACCGGGCGCGAAGCGCTCAGGACCTGGCGCTCGGCGGCGAGCTGGAGGCGATCGCCCGGTGGCGCGGCGCGCAGGTGCGGTACGCCCTCAACGGGCCGCGCGGGGAGCGCCCCGGCATCACGGCCGAGTCGCTGCGCGCGGCCTTCCCGGGCCTGGCCGGGCACGACGTCTACATCTGCGGCCCGCACGGCTTCGCCCAGGACGTGTACGCGGCGCTGCGGGCCGCCGGGGTGCCGGACCGCCGTATCCACCACGAGTCGTTCGAGCTGTGAGAGCCGAAGGTGTCAGGAGTGACGAGGCCGCCGTGCACGCGTTGAACAAGAACCGCCCGCTGCGCCGCATCGTGCTGGCCGGTGCGGCCACCGTCTCCGGGATGGTGCTGCTGCTGGCGCTGAAGCCGCACACGAGTCCCGCGGTGGCGACGGCGGGCACCAAGTCGCCTGCCGTGTCGAGCAGTTCGGGCCCCACAGCCGGTTCCGCCGCGGGGACCAGGACCGTCACCGGGGACACCGTCCAGACCCGCTGGGGCCCCGTCCGGGTGCGCGTCACGCTGAAGAGCGGCCGGCTGACCGACGTCACCGCGGTCAGCTATCCGCAGGACAACCCCCGCGACCAGGAGATCAACAGCTACGCCCTTCCCCAGTTGCGGCGCGAGGCGCTCGCGGCCCAGAGCGCGCAGATCGACACGGTCTCGGGGGCCTCCTACACCAGCGACGGTTACCGCCGGTCACTCCAGTCCGCCCTCGACTCCGCGGGCCTCTGAACACTCAGCGCATGCGGCACGTATCTGTGGGCCAAGGGCCAAGTCCCCCCGGAGGAACCGTGACCACCACGCTCGCAGGCGGACGTGCCGCCCGCCGCCAGACGATGCGCCGCATCCGCCCGCGCCGCTCCCCGGCCGTACCGCTGCTTGTCGCGGTCTGGGCGGGCGCGATGGCCGTGCTGTGGCTCTGGTGGCACAACACCCCGTCCATCGCCGACGACAACGGCAAGATCCTGAACGCGGGCCGGATCACCGGCCTGCTGGCCGGCTACCTCATGGCGCTGGTCGTCCTGCAGATGGCGCGCGTCCCCGCACTGGAACGGCGCGTCGGGTCCGACCGGGTGGCCCGCTGGCACGCGATGAGCGGCCGTTACACGCTCTGCCTGATCGTCGCGCACGTCTTCCTCACCATGTGGGGGTACGCGCTCCAGGCCGGCAAATCGCTCGGCGACATCGTCCAGCAGACCATCGACTCCGTCGACCAGCTGCCGGACATGGGCAAGGCCGCCATCGGCATGGGCCTGTTCGTGGTCATCGGGCTGACGTCGGTCGGCCCGGTCCGCCGCCGGCTGCCGTACGACACCTGGTACCACGTCCACCTGTTCACTTACGCGGCGGTGTTCCTGACGTTCTGGCACCAGATCAGCACCGGCAACGACTTCGCGGTCGAGCCCGCCGCCAAGACCTTCTGGTACGCGCTGTACGGCTCGGTCACCGCGCTCGTGCTCTGGTACCGGATCCTCACCCCGATCCGGCTGAACCTCCGTCACCGCATGCGGGTGGAAGCGGTGATCGAGGAGACGCCGGGCATCGTGTCGGTGCTGATCGGCGGGCGCAGGCTGCACCGGATGGGCGCGGAGGCGGGCCAGTTCTTCCGCTGGCGGTTCCTCGCCCCCGGGATGCGGTTCAGCTCGCACCCGTACTCGCTGTCGGCGGCGCCCCGCCCCGACATGCTGCGGATCACGGTGAAGGCGATCGGCGACCACAGCGCCCGGCTGCGCGAGCTGACGCCCGGTACCCGGGTGTGGGCGGAGGGCCCGTACGGTGCGCTCACCGCCCAGCGGCGCAGCAAGGGCAAGGTGCTGCTGGTCGCGGGCGGGGTCGGCATCACGCCGATGCGGGCACTGTTCGAGACGCTCCCCGGGGCGGCCGGTGACATCACCCTGCTGTACCGGGCCAACACGACCCAGGACCTGGCGCTGTGGGACGAGCTGGCCGCGATCGCCAAGGAGCGGGGCGCCAGGCTGATGTACGCGGTCAACAGCCCCGAGGGCGAGCGGCCGGACATCTCCGCGGAGAACCTCCAGCGGAAGATCCCGGACATCGACCACCACGACGTGTTCATGTGCGGGCCGCCCGGGTTCGCGCAGTCGGTGTTCGAGGCACTGCGCGGCGCGGGGGTCCCCGCGCGCCGTATCCACCACGAGTCGTTCGAGATGTGAGCGGGAGCTGCGAAGCGATGAGGAAGAGCCACCCCATTCGGCGCGTCGTGCTGGCCACCGCCGCCACCGTGTCCGGTGTCGTGCTGCTGCTGTCGCTGAAGCCCGCGTCGGACCCGGCCGCGGCTTCGGCGGCGGGCGCGGCTCCGCAGCAGACCGCGGCGGGGCAGGAGTCTCCGCAGGGCGGTCAGGCGGGCGGTGCGCAGTCCGCCGGGACGGTGACCGGCGATGCGGCCCAGACCCAGTACGGGACCGTTCAGGTGCGGCTGACCGTCGCGAACGGGAAGATCACCAAGGCGGAGGCGGTACAGGCGCCCAAGGGCGGCCTCAGCGACCAGAAGACCGCCCTCGCCGTGCCCAAACTCAACCAGGAGGCCGTGGCCGCGGGGACCGCGAACATCGACGCGGTCTCCGGAGCCACGTACACCAGCACCGGCTACAAGCAGTCGCTCCAGTCGGCGCTGGACAAGGTGAAGTCCTCGTCATCCTCGTCGTCGGGCGCGTCCGGCGGTTCGTCGTCCGGCTCCGGTTCGTCGTCCGGGTCCGGTGCCGCCTCGGGGTCCGGCTCCTCCTCGGGCTCGGGCCGGGCCCAGGCCCGCACGGTCACCGGCAAGGCCGTCCAGACCCAGTACGGCACCGTCCAGGTCCGGATCACGGTCAGCAACGGGAAGATCACCAAGGCGGACGCGGTGCAGGCGCCCAAGGGCGGCCTCAGCGACCAGAAGACCGCCCTCGCCGTGCCCAAACTCAACCAGGAAGCCGTGGCCGCGGGGACCGCGAACATCGACGCGGTCTCCGGAGCCACGTACACCAGCACCGGCTACAAGCAGTCGCTCCAGTCGGCGCTGGACCAGGCCGGTGGCTGACACGGTGGCCGAGCCGGCTGAAGCGCCCGCCGCGGTGCGTCATGCGGAGGAGGTCATGGGGACCGTCTTCTCCTTCGACGTCCGCGGCGGGGAACCCCGTGCGGTACGGCAGGCCCTGGAGTCGGCGGTCGCCGGCCTGCACCGGGTCGACGCGCTGTTCTCCACCTACCGCGAGGACAGCGAGGTGTCGCGGCTGGCCCGCGGCGAGCTGACCGTGGCGCAGTGCGCTCCCGAGGTGGCCGAGGTGCTGGAGCTGGCGGCCGAGGCGGAGCGGGTGAGCGACGGGTGGTTCAGCACGCGGTACCAGGGGGTGCTGGATCCGACCGGGATCGTGAAGGGCTGGTCCGTCGAGCGGGCGGCGCGGCTGCTGGCGGCGGTGGACGGGGTGTGCGGGGTCAGTGTGAACGGGGGCGGTGACGTCCAGATGCTGGGTGCCCCGCAGCCGCAGCGTCCCTGGCGGGTGGGGGTGGCCGATCCCCTGCGTCCGGGCGGGCTGGCGGCGGTGATCTCGGCCGCCGGGGTGGACGAACTGTCGGTGGCCACCTCCGGCACGGCCGAGCGCGGGGCGCACATCGTGGATCCGCGCACGGGTCGGCCCGCGGTGACGGACCTGGTGGCGGTGACGGTGGTCGGGCCGCGGCTGACCTGGGTGGACTGCTGGGCCACGGCCGCGTTCGCGATGGGGTCGCGGGCGGGGCTGGCGTGGCTGGAGTCGCTGCCGGACGTCGAGGGACTGCTGATCACCGCGGGCGACGAGGTGCGGTGCACCGGGGGGCTGGCGTCGCGGCTGGGCTGAGGGGCGCGGCCGGGTTCAGGGGCGTGGCTGAGCCGAGGAGAGGATATTTCATGTCTTTTGCCCGGAAATGCCATCCAAGTTCTGCCGTGAGTCGTATCTCCTGTGAACCAGGTTTCTGGAGGAACAACATGGCCATCTTCAGCACTCTCATGCCCGCCATGCACCGGGACCGCGGCGACAGTTCGTCGAACCACCGCGGCGACCGGCACGACCACGGCGACCACGGCCACGGCGACCACGGTGACCACGGCCGCGGCGACCACGGTCACGGCGGCCACGGCGACCACGGTGGCCACGGCGGCCACGGTGGCCACGGCGGCTACTGATCACACCCGAAGGCTGAGCGGACCGGAGACGGGAGGACCCGGTCCGCTTCGCCGCTCCCCGAAGAACGCATGCCATGGCGCATGTCCTGCGGCGTCTGCTGTCGGTGGGCGAGGCCTCCGACGGTGTGGTCGCAGCTGCACCCGAGGTGCCCCCGAGCGCGGTGTTCCGGCGGTTCTGGCCGTACACCCGCGGAGCCCGGCGCTGGCTCGTGCCCGTCGTCTTCTTCAGCCTGGCCGGCCCGGCCGTGGACGCCGCGGAGATCTGGCTCTTCAAGATCGTCGTGGACGATGTGCTGGTCCCCCGGAATCTGCACCCGTTCGTGTGGATCGCACCCGTCTATCTGGGGCTCGTCCTGTGCTCCGGCATTCTGGCGTTCGCCGACGGCATGACGTCCACCTGGGTCAGCGAACGCTTCCTGCTCTCTCTGCGCGCCGATGTGTTCAAGCACGTCCAGGGGCTCTCGCTCGGCTTCTTCGAACGCCGGCGGCTCGGGGACGTGCTCTCCCGGGTCACCGGCGACGTCGACGCGGTCGAGACCTTCCTGCTCTCCGGAGTGGCGGACGCCCTCTACTACGTGATCCGGCTCGGCGTCTTCCTCGGCCTGCTCGTCTACCTGCGCTGGGACCTGACCCTGCTCGCCCTCGCCATCGTGCCGCTGTTCTGGGGTGCGGGCCGGCACTTCTCGCGGCTGATCAAGGAGGCGTCGCGGGAGCGCAGGCGGCTCACCGGCTCGATCAGCGCGATCGCCGAGGAGTCGCTGGGCAATGTCGCCCTCGTCCAGGCGTACAACCGGCAGGGCTGGGAGGAGCACCGGTTCGAACGGGAGAGCGCCGGCCGGTTCCGTGCGGCCATGGCCTCGGCGCGGATCCGTGGGGTCTACGGGCCCGTCGTCGAGATCATCGAGGTGGCCGGCGGCCTCGCGGTGATGGGCCTGGGCACCTGGAAGCTGATGCAGGGCCAACTCACCCTGGGCGGGCTGCTGGTCTTCCTGGCCCTGATCGGCAAGCTCTACGGCCCGGTCCGCGGCCTGTCCGGGCTCGGCACCACCTTCTACGCGGCGTCCGCCTCGGCCGAGCGGATCATCGAGTTGCTCGACCAGCGGCCCCAGGTGACCGAGGCCGCCGGTGCCCGGCGGATCGGCCGGACGCGCGGTGAGGTGGAGTTCGACGGCGTCTGGTTCCGCTATCCCGGTACCTCGTCCTGGGCGCTGTCGGACGTGTCCTTCCACGTGGCGACCGGCGAGACGCTGGCGCTGGTCGGGGCCAGCGGAGCCGGCAAGTCGACGCTCGCGAAGCTGCAGCTGCGCTTCTACGACCCCGACCGGGGCGCGGTCCGCCTCGACGGCACCGACCTGCGCAGCCTGCGCCTGTCGGACGTACGGGAGAACGTCGCGGTGGTGCTGCAGGAGACGCTCGTCTTCCACGGCACCGTGCGGGAGAACATCGCCTACGGCCGGCCGGACGCGACGGAGGAGGACATCGTGGCCGCGGCGCGTGCCGCCGACGCGCACACGTTCATCACGTCGCTGCCGGACGGCTACGACACGCTGGTCGGCCAGCGCGGCCGGACCCTGTCCGGCGGGCAGTGCCAGCGTCTGGCGATCGCCCGCGCGATGATCAGGGACGCGCCCGTCCTGCTGCTCGACGAGCCGACCACCGGGCTCGACGTCCGCTCGGGGCGGCGGATCATGGACCCGCTGCGGCGGCTCATGTCGGGGCGGACCACCATCGTCATCTCGCACAACCTGCTGACCGTCCGCGACGCCACCCGCATCGTGGTGCTCGACCACGGCCGGGTCGTCGAGCAAGGCACCCACGACGATCTGCTGGACCGCGGCGGCACCTATGCGCGGCTCCACCGGCTGCACGCCGTGCCCGGATCCTCCGACCCGCGCACGGTGCCGTCGTGAACGTCCCCGCGGCCGGGATCGCGCCTCCCCTGGCACCGGGCACCAGACCGGTGCCGGGCTACCGGGTGCTGGCGCATCTGACGCGCACCGGCTGGCTCGACGTCTACGACGTCTGGAGCGAGGAGCGGGCCTGCCGGTGCGTGCTCAAGGCGGTGCGCCCCGACCGCCGGGGCGAGGAGCGGCTGCACGGACGGCTGCTGCGCGAGGGCCGGTGGCTGCGCGACTTCACCCATCCCCACCTGGTCCGCGCCTACGAGACCGTCGAGTCGCCCGAGCCGTTCGTCGTCCTGGAGACCCTGACCGGGGAGACCCTCTCCCACCTCCTGGACCGGTTGCGGCGCCGGCCGTCCGCCGCCGACGTGGCGCTGCTCGGGGTGCAGCTGTGTTCCGCGGTCCACTACCTCCACGGCCGGGGTCTGCTGCACCTGGACCTCAAGCCGTCCAACGTGGTGGTGGACTGCGGTCATGCGAAGGTGCTGGACCTGAGTGTGGCACGGCCGCCCGGGCCGGCGCCCGCGGGCCTGGGTACGTTCTGCTATCTCGCCCCTGAACAGGCCCGCGGCGGACCGCTCACGGCCGCGGCCGACGTGTGGGGCATCGGCATCACCCTGTTCGAGGCCGCCTGCGGAGTCCTGCCGTTCGGCCGCGACGGGACGGCGGCCGACGAGACCAGCGACGGCCAGGAGAGGGACGACGACGATCCCGCCGGATCACCCGAGGGGCATTCGCGGCCCGAGCGGTATCCGCAGCTGGAGCGGAGCGCCCCGCCGGTCGCGTCCCTGAGGCGGCTGCCCGCTGCTCTCGCCACGGCCGTCGACGGCTGTCTCCGGACCGATGCGCCGTCCCGGCCCACGGTCGCCGAACTGGCCGCCGCCCTGGAGGCGATGCTCCCCGGCCCGCCGAGTCCCGCGCCCCACGTCTGAAGCCCGGCGGACGGCGCGCGACGAGCGGCAGACGGCGGACTGCGGGGTCACGTCTCCGGGGCCACGACCTGACCCGTCTGCAGGCGGGCACTGGCGAGGACCGTGCCGTCCGGGGTCACGACATGGGCGCCGGTGAGCTTGTGCGGGTCGACGGCGGCCGATCCGCCCCACGAGCCGTGCCCGCTGTCCAGCCGGAAGTCACCGACGGGGACCGACGTACCGTCGGAGCGTTCGAGCACACAGCTGACCTTGCCACTGTACGGGGTGCCGGGGCCGGCGAGAGCGACGGTCATGAAGAGCCAGCCGTGGATACCGGGGTGGGCGTAGACCTCGCCGGCGGGCTGCCCGCCGCCCGCCGGGATCATGTCGCCGACCAGCATGGGTTCGCTCTCCACGGCGGCCGGGGGCGAGGCGGTGACCCCCTGGACGGCGGTGCCGACGGCCCAGCCGGCGAACCCGATGGCGAGCGCGAGGGCGGAGACGGCGGCCGCCAACCGCAGCCGGGCCCGGCGGGCGCGGCCCCGGATGTCCTGGTGCGCGAGGCCGGGCGTGCGGGCACGGGACCGCGCCTCGTGCGCCGCCGCGTCCTGGGCCAGCTTGCGGCCCACCCGGGTCTCGAACCCGACCGGCGGTTCGCTGTCCGGCAGCAGACCGATCAGCCGGTCGCCGACGAGGGTCAGCTGCTCGACGTACTCCCGGCAGTCGGCGCAATGGTCCAGATGCGCCACGGCCGCCGCCCGCTCCCGACCGGGCAGCACGCCCAGCGCGAGCTCGGCGCCGATCTCGCGCAGGTTGTCGCAGGTCACGTCATGGGACATGGTCGCCTCGGTTCGGAGACGCAAGCGTGGTCCGCAGTTTCGCCATCGCCGTCCTGATCCGCGTCTTCGCGGTACCCAGCGGAATGTTCTCCCCGTCGGCGATCTGCTGGGCCGTCATGCCGTAGATGCCGGCCATCACCAGGGCACGGGCCTGTTCCCGCGGCAGCCGCGCCAGGGCGGCCCGGAGCTGGGACGAGGCCTCGTCGGCCAGTGCCCACTCTTCGGGGGTCTCGGTGACGACGCCGAGCAGGCTCTCGAGGTCCTCGGGGGCCACCGGATCCGTCCGCCGCGCACGGACGGCGTCGATGGCGAGGTTGTGCGCGATGGTCGTGAGCCAGGTCGTGACCGACCCGCGGCGCGAGTCGTAGATCTGCGCGTGGCGCCACGCGCGCTCGAACGTCTGCTGGGCGATGTCCTCGGCGAGCTGCGGATCCCTGGTCACGGCCATGGCAACTCCGAACACCCTGTGCTGGAACCTCCGGACGAAAGTGACGGCGAGCTCCGGGTCGCCCGTGGCCAGCCCGGACAGCAGTGCCTCGTCCGGGAGGCGGCCCACAGGCGACCGGAAACCCGACACACCTCTGTATACGGTCGGCCGCCGCCAGGAGATTGCCCGCCCGCCGCGGAAGATCACATTCCTATTCTGCTCCGCCGGGCGGTGCCCTGCATGTGGGTCAGTGCCCGTTCTGGGCCAGTCGCAGCAGATGGGCCGCCAGCGCCTGTCCCCCGCTCGGGTCCCGGCTGATCAGCAGCAGGGTGTCGTCACCGGCGATGGTCCCCAGGATGTCGTGCAGCTCCGCCTGGTCGATGGCCGAGGCGAGGAACTGGGCGGCCCCCGGCGGGGTGCGCAGGACCACGAGGTTGGCGGAGGCCTCCGCGGAGATCAGCAGCTCCTGGGACAGGCGCCGCATCCGCTCCTCCTTCGCCGACTCGCCGAGCGGCGCGCGGGGCGTGCGGAAACCGCCCTCGCTCGGCACCGCGTAGATCAGGTCGCCGTCGTTGTTGCGGATCTTGACCGCGTTCAGCTCGTCGAGGTCCCGGGACAGCGTCGCCTGGGTGACGCTCAGCCCGTCGTCGGCGAGCAGCTTCGCCAGCTGGCTCTGCGACCGCACCGGCTGCCGGTTGAGAATGTCCACGATCCGGCGGTGCCGTGCGGTGCGGGTCTGCGGTACGGCGGGCCCGGCGCCCGCCTGCTCGTGGTCCTGCGCCTGGCTCATCGTCGTCTCATTCTCCGGATCGTCCGTCCCCGCTCGCCGGGCTCGCTGCGTCGAGGATGCCGGGCAGCGCCTGGAGGAGAGCACCTGCCTCGTCGTCGCGGAGGTTCAGCGGCGGCATGAGCCGTACGACGTCGGCGGCGGGCGCGTTCACCAGGAAGCCGGCCTCCTGGGCCGCCTGCTGCACCTGCGGTGCGTGCGGCCCGGTGAGCACGATACCCAGGAGGAGGCCGGCACCCCGGACATAGCCGATCAACGGGTGGTTCAGCGCCTCGATTCCGTCCCGCAGCCGCTCGCTCTGCCGCTTGACGTTCTCCAGCAGTCCGTCGTCCGCGATGGTGTCGAGGACGGCGAGGCCGGCCGCGCAGGCGACCGGGTTGCCGCCGAAGGTCGAGCCGTGGTGGCCGGGCCGGAGCAGCTCGGCGGCGCGTCCGAAGGCCACGGTGGCGCCGAGCGGCAGCCCGCCGCCGAGTCCCTTGGCGAGGGTGACGACGTCCGGCAGGACGCCTTCGTGGGCCTGGTACTCGAACCAGTTCCCTGTACGGCCGACGCCCGTCTGCACCTCGTCGAGGACGAGCAGCGCCCCGGTGGCGGCGGTGATCGCCCGGGCCGCCTTGAGGTACCCGGCCGGGGGCACCACCACCCCGTTCTCGCCCTGGATCGGCTCGACGACGACGAGCGCCGTCTCCTCGGTCACCGCCGCGGCCAGCGCCTGCGCGTCGCCGTACGGGACGTGCGTGACATCGCCGGGCAACGGCAGGAACGGCGTCTGCTTGCCGGGCTGGCCGGTGAGCGCGAGGGCACCCATGGTCCGGCCGTGGAAGCCGCCCGTGGTGGCGACCATGTGGGTGCGCCCGGTCAGCCGGCCGATCTTGAACGCACCCTCGTTGGCCTCGGCGCCGGAGTTGCAGAAGTAGACCCTGCCGTCCCGGCCGAAGAGCTGGAGCAGCCGTTCGGCGAGGGCGACGGGCGGTTCGGCGACGAACAGGTTGGAGACATGGCCGAGGGACGCGATCTGCGTGCTGACGGCCTCGACGACGGCCGGGTGGGCGTGGCCGAGGGCGTTGACCGCGATGCCGCCGACGAAGTCGAGGTACTCCGTGCCGTCGGCGTCCCACAGCCGGGCGCCCGCGCCGCGCACGAGGGCCAGCCGGGGCGTGCCGTAGTTGTTCATGAGCGCGCCCTGCCAGCGCCCGGTCAGCTCTGCGTTGGTCGCGGTACCCGTCATGGCTGCTCCCCCTCGGCTTCGTCGGGCACGACCATGGTGCCGATGCCCTCGTCGGTGAAGATCTCCAGCAGGATCGAGTGCTGGACCCGGCCGTCGATGACCCGGGCGGTCCGTACGCCGCCCCGCACGGCGTGCAGGCAGCCCTCCATCTTCGGCACCATGCCGGCGGACAGCTCCGGCAGCAGCTTCTCCAGCTGCGACGCGGTGAGGCGGCTGATCACCTCGTCGGAGTTCGGCCAGTCCTCGTAGAGGCCCTCGACGTCCGTGAGGACCATGAGGGTTTCGGCCCCCAGTGCCGCAGCGAGTGCCGCAGCCGCCGTATCAGCATTGACGTTGTAGACATGTCCGTCGTCCTGACTGCGGGCGATGGAGGAGACGACCGGGATGCGGCCGTCGGCGAGCAGGGCCTCGATCGCGCCCGTGTCGATCTCGGTGATCTCGCCGACCCGCCCGATGTCGACGAGTTCGCCGTCGATCTCGGGCTGGTGCTTGGTGGCGGTGATGGTGTGCGCGTCCTCACCGGTCAGGCCCACGGCCAGCGGTCCGTGCTGGTTGAGCAGGCCGACCAGCTCGCGCTGGACCTGCCCGGCCAGCACCATCCGTACGACGTCCATGGCGTCCTCGGTGGTGACGCGCAGGCCCGCCTTGAACTCGCTGACGATGCCGTGCCGGTCGAGGGCGGCGCTGATCTGCGGGCCGCCGCCGTGCACGACGACCGGCCTGAGACCGGCGTGCCGCAGGAAGACGACGTCCTGGGCGAAGGCGGCCTTCAGCTCCTCGTTCACCATGGCGTTGCCGCCGAACTTGATGACCACGGTCCTGCCGTGGTGCCGGGTCAGCCAGGGCAGCGCCTCGATGAGGATCTGGGCCTTGGGCAGCGCGGTGTGCTTACGCGTGGTTCCGGTGCTCATGAGGAGTAGGCGCTGTTCTCGTGGACGTAGTCGGCGGTGAGGTCGTTGGTCCAGATGGTGGCGGTCTCGCTGCCGGCCGCGAGGTCGGCGACGATGTGCACCTCGCGGTAGCGCATGTCGACCAGCTCGCGGTCCTCGCCGACGCCGCCGTTCTTGCACACCCAGACGCCGTTGATGGCAACGTTGAGCTGGTCGGGCTCGAAGGCGGCGGACGTGGTGCCGATCGCGGACAGGACGCGGCCCCAGTTGGGGTCCTCGCCGTGGATCGCGCACTTGAGGAGGTTGTTGCGGGCGATGGAGCGGCCCACCTCGACGGCGTCGTCCTCGGTCGCGGCGTTGATCACCTCGACCTTGATGTCCTTGCTGGCGCCCTCGGCGTCGCGGATGAGCTGCTGTCCGAGGTCGTCGCAGACCTGCCGTACGGCCTCGGCGAACTCGTCGTGACCGGGCGTGATGCCGGAGGAGCCGGAGGCGAGCAGCAGCACCGTGTCGTTGGTGGACATGCAGCCGTCGGAGTCGACGCGGTCGAAGGTGACCTTGGTGGCCGCGCGCAGCGCACGGTCCAGCGCGTCGTCGTCCAGGTCGGCGTCGGTGGTCAGGACGACCAGCATGGTGGCGAGGCCGGGGGCGAGCATGCCCGCGCCCTTGGCCATGCCGCCGACGGTCCAGCCGTCCCTGGTCACCACGGACGTCTTGTGGACGGTGTCGGTGGTCTTGATGGCGATGGCGGCCTTCTCGCCGCCGTGCTCGGAGAGCTGGGCGGCGGCCGTCCCGATGCCGGGGAGCAGCTTGTCCATGGGCAGCAGCACGCCGATGAGGCCGGTGGAGCAGACGGCGACCTCGATGGCGCCCCGGCCGAGGACCTCGGCCACCTTCTCGGCGGTGGCGTGCGTGTCCTGGAAGCCCTTGGGGCCGGTGCAGGCGTTGGCACCGCCGGAGTTGAGGACGACGGCCGACACCTGGCCGCTCCTGAGGACCTGCTCGGACCAGAGCACCGGCGCGGCCTTCACGCGGTTGGAGGTGAAGACGCCCGCCGCGGCACGGCGCGGACCGTTGTTGACCACGAGGGCCAGGTCCGGGTTGCCGTTCTCCTTGATCCCGGCGGCGATGCCCGCCGCCGTGAATCCCTTGGCTGCCGTGACACTCACGGTGCGACTCCGATCGTCGAAAGCCCGGTGGTCTCGTCGAGCCCCAGGGCGATGTTCATGCTCTGGACGGCACCGCCCGCGGTGCCCTTGGTCAGGTTGTCGATGGCGCTGATCGCGATGATGCGGCCCACCGCTGCGTCGTACGCGACCTGCACCTGAACGGCGTTGGAACCGTGGACGGACGCCGTCGCCGGCCACTGGCCCTCGGGGAGCAGACGGACGAACGGTTCGTCGGCGTAGGCCTTGGCGTATGCGGCGCGCAGGGAATCGCCGGTGACGCCGGGCCGGGCGGAGGCGCTGCACGTGGCGAGGATCCCGCGGGGCATCGGCGCCAGGGTGGGCGTGAAGGAGACCGCGACCCGCTCCCCGGCCGCCCCGGTGAGGTTCTGGATCATCTCGGGGGTGTGCCGGTGGCCGCCGCCGACGCCGTACGGCGACATGGAGCCCATGACCTCGCTGCCCAGCAGGTGCGGCTTGGGCGCCTTGCCGGCGCCGGAGGTGCCGGACGACGCGACGATCACCGCCTCGGGCTCGGCGAGGCGGGCCGCGTAGGCCGGGTACAGGGCGAGGGTGACGGCGGTCGGGTAGCAACCGGGCACCGCGATGCGCTTGGACCCCTCCAGCGCGGCGCGGGCGCCCGGAAGTTCGGGAAGGCCGTAGGGCCAGGTGCCGGCGTGCGGGGAGCCGTAGAAGCTCTCCCAGTCGGCCGGGTTCTTCAGCCGGAAGTCGGCGCCCATGTCGATCACGAGGACGTCCGGTCCGAGCTGCTCGGCGACGGCGGCGGACTGCCCGTGCGGCAGCGCCAGGAAGACGACGTCGTGCCCGGCGAGCGCCTCGGCCGTGGTCTCGGCCAGCACCCGGTCGGCCAGCGGCAGCAGATGCGGCTGGAGCGCGCCGAGCCGCTGGCCGGCGTTGGAGTTGCCGGTCAGGGCACCGATCTCGACCTCGGGGTGCGCGAGGAGCAGGCGCAGGACCTCTCCGCCCGCGTATCCGCTCGCTCCGGCCACCGCCGCACGTACCGCCATGTCCATCCTCCTCTGGATGGCATGACTATACGTATCGCTGCACTTTTATGCAATCGACTTGGGGAGCATGACCCAGCGGGACACGACGAAGGTGACCGGGATCGCCGCCGCCGAGGCGAGCAGCGGGGCGAAGCGGCTGCCCGCGTGCAGGACGTCGACGATCACGTACACCCCGACGGTCGTGATCAGGAAATTACTGACGTTGGTCAGCGGGAACAGCAGGAATTTCCGCCAGGTGGGTCTCGTGCGGTAGGTGAAGCGCGCGTTCAGGAAAAAGGATCCGATCATGCTGATCAGGAATGCCAGGGTGTGCGCGGCAAGGTAGGGAAGACAAGTGAGAAACAACAGGTAAAGACAGTAGTAGGTGGCCGTATTCACGACTCCGACCACAGCAAAGGTGAGGATCTGCCTCGACATCAGGGGATGAGATCTTTCGTCCGTTCCACATTGGTCGCCTTCACCAGGAAGTGCGGACGCCCCTTCACCTCGTAGTAGATGCGGCCGGTGTACTCCCCGATGACTCCCAGCATGACCATCTGGACTCCGGCCAGGGCGGTGACGGCGGTGATGATGGTCACATACCCGGGTGTCTGCACCCCGTTGGCGAGGGCGGCGCCCACGATCCAGGCGGTGTACAGCCCCGCGCACAGCAGCAGGCCCATGCCGAGCCAGAGGGCGGCGCGCAGCGGCCGGTTGTTGAAGGACAGCAGGCCGTCCAGGCCGTAGTTGAGCAGGCCGCGGAAGGACCAGGAGCTGCTGCCCGCCTCGCGCGTCGCGTTCTCGTACTCGAAGGTGGTGGCCGGGAAACCGACCCAGGCGAACAGGCCCTTGGAGAAGCGGTTGTACTCGGTGAGGTCCAGGATCGCGTCCACCACGCGGCGCGAGAGCAGGCGGAAGTCGCCCACGCCGTCGACCAGTTCGACGTCGACCATGCGGTTGATGAGCCGGTAGTACAGGCGGGCGGTGACGGTGCGGGCCAGGCGGTCGCCGGTGCGGGTGCGCTTGGCGATGACCTGGTCGTAGCCCTGGCCGCGCAGCTCCACCATCCGCTTGATCAGCTCGGGCGGGTGCTGCAGGTCGGCGTCCATGACCACGACCGAGTCGCCCGAGGCGTGCCTGAGGCCGGCGAGCAGGGCCGCCTCCTTGCCGAAGTTGCGGCTGAAGGAGACGTACCGCACCCGGGAGTCCCGGACGGAGAGGTCCTCCAGGACGGCGAGCGTGCGGTCGCGGCTGCCGTCGTCGACGTACACGAACTCCATGTCGTGGCCGAGCGGCAGCATGTCGTCCGCGATCCTCTGGACCTCCTCGTGGAAGCGTTCGAGGACGTCCTCCTCGTTGTAGCAGGGCGCGACGAT
This sequence comes from Streptomyces sp. NPDC020362, assembly GCF_040642095.1. Taxonomy (NCBI): domain Bacteria; kingdom Bacillati; phylum Actinomycetota; class Actinomycetes; order Kitasatosporales; family Streptomycetaceae; genus Streptomyces; species Streptomyces sp. NPDC020362. Next base: position 14,704 of record NZ_JBFAET010000044.1, on the reverse strand, counting down.
CGATATCAGCATGGCGGTCCCTCCTGGGGAGCGGGTCAGAGAGCGGTGGCCACGCGCTCGCGCGGTGGTGTGGTCGTGGACGGTGCCGGGTCCCGTCGGCGGCGGACGGCGGTGAGGGTGCCGAGCACGGCGAGCACGAGGAGCGAGCCGCCGCCGACGGCCGTGCCCAGCCGCAGGCCGGGTGGGTGGAAGGTGCAGGTGAGGGTGGCCGAGGAGCCGTCGAGGGGCATGGCGATCAGCCCGTGGTACTCCCCCGCCGGGGTCGCGGGGGCATCGCCCGCGCCGCAGCGCCAGCCGGCGATCCGGGGGGCCGCGACGACGGCGGTTCCCCTGCTGCCGGGCGGGAGTTCGGCCCGGATCGTGCCGTCGGAGACGGTCACCCGGGTGGCGCCGGTGGCCCGGAGCCGTTCGACCGCGGTGTGCAGCCGGGCGGTGTCCAGGCAGCCGACCGCGCCGTCCGGGACGAAGCTCGTCCTGTCCGGCGACAGTTCGATCCGCAGGCGGCCGGAGGCCGGAACCGTGCCGAGCCGCTGCATGGGCGCGATCTTGGTGACGGGGTGGTCGGACCGGAACCGTCCGGTCGGGTCCCGCCGCGTGGCACCGGCCAGCCGCGCGGTGCCCGAGAGGTGCGGCGCCCACAGGTACACCTCGCTGCCGGCCGGGCACCGGGCCGTGATGGTCGGCTTGTGCCCGGCGGTCGCGACGGGCGGCGCGCCGATGCGCAGGCCGGGCCGGTCGTCGTCGCTGCGGCTCGGCACCCGGCCGGCGGCGGTGCGCACGGTGAGGCGGGGCACGGTGTAGACGCGGGTGCCCAGCAGCAGTTCCTGGTTGCGGTACGGCGACGGACCGAAGGTGGAGAGGCCGGCGTGCGCGGCGGCGCCGGCCGGACGGACCGTCACCAGGGGCGGTACGTCCTCGCGGGACACGGTCACCCCGCTGCCGTCCTGCGGGAACCAGTTCTGGTGCGGGTCGGGCGGGGAGTGCACCCGCGCGCCCACGGAGAAGATCGCGTCGGTGACGGCGTTGTCGAGGCTCTGGAGGTTGCGGCCGCGCGAGGTCCAGCCGTCCCCGAGCGCGGTGAGGGTACGGCTGAGCACGTCGGAGGTCAGGCTGCTGTAGTACTGGGCGCCCTGGCCGCCGACCAGCATCGGGTCGTTGCCGACGGTCTGCTCGCGTCCGGGGTCGGTGCGGTACCGGGGCCAGCTGTCGGCCTCGGAGACCGCCGCCGCCTGCCGCGACTGCCGTCGGCCCCAGGGCGCGTAGTCGTCCATGTGCGCGAGGCGCATCCGGGTCGCCACGGCGGAGGTGGCGGCCGTCTCGCCGATCTGCGCGCCGAGCAGAAGCACGACGGCGAGGACGGCTAGCCGGGTGCGCCGCCCGGCGTCGGCGCGGGCCAGCAGGGCGAGCCCGCCGAGCGCGCCGGCGGTGGCGAGCAGCAGCACCGGCCAGGCGAAGAACCGGACCAGATGGCTGCGGCTCGCGACGAGGGTGATCAGGGCGAGGAGCCCGGCGGCCGCCGCGAGCGCGCGCCGGTCGGGCAGGCCGTACGACAGCGCCTGCCAGGCGGCGATCACCAGCAGCCCGCACAGCACGAACGCCTGGCGGTAGGGGCTGCCCTGCGGGGTGGCGAAGGCGTGCCAGACCAGGTGGGTCGGCGCCCACTGCAGGGAGAGGGTCACCAGGAGGACGAGGAGCGTCCAGCCGGTGCGCACCCGGACGGGGACCGCACGGTGGAACGGCAGGGCGAGGGCGAGCAGCAGGGTCGTGATGCCCACGTAGACGGCCGGGGACGCGAAGCCGTACGTCGCCGGCAGCAGCCGGGCCAGCAGGTCCTCGCCACCCACCGGGACGAACTGGCGGACGCGGCCCGGGTGGGCGTGCCTGGTGCCGAAGTAGACGACCGTCACCAGCGGGGCGGCGAGGCCCACGCCGAGGACCACGGTGAGGGCTGCGCGGCCCGCCGCCGCGAGCGCCCGCCGGCGGGGCAGGTCCGCCAGCAGCAGACGGAGCAGCAGGACCAGGCCGGCGCCGAGGGTGGCCATGTAGGCGGTGTAGAAGTTGGCGGCCCAGGCGAGGGTCACGACGAGGACACCGAGGAAGCGCCGGCGTCCGGTGAGCGCCCATTCGCCGACCAGGCAGAGCAGGGGCAGGGCGACGAGCCCGTCCAGCCACATGGGGTTGTAGGCGGCGTCGGCGACGCTCCAGCCGCACAGGGCGTAGGAGGTGCCGAGCAGGCCGGCCGCCCACCAGCGGCCGGGGCGCAGGGTGAGCAGCAGGCAGGCCATGACCGCCGCGGCCGCGGCGGTCTTCAGGAGGGTGACGGCATACACCGCGAGGTCGATCTCGTCCCGCGGGAAGAGGGCCACGAGCAGCGCGAACGGGCTGCCGAGATAGGTGCCGAGGTCGGGCAGGAAGCTGGAGCCGTAGCCGGACTGCCAGTTGACGAGGAGGCCGCCGTCGGCCCTGCCGTGCAGCAGGTCCCACAGGTGGGCGTGGAAGGGCACGTACTGGTTGCCCAGGTCGTTGACGCTGCGGGTGCGGGGGCCGAAGGGGTAACTGCGGGCGAGGGTGTCGGCTGCGCAGAACGCCGTGATCGTGACGGCCGCGGCGAGCAGGGCGGCGGCCCGCCTCGGCCGGGATGCTTCTTTCACACCCTGTTCCTGTCCGGGAGCCGACGCGCGCTGCCGTGGGCGGCGCCCCTTTTGCCGGGCGAGGTCGAGCAATGCATTTCGGGCGGTCTCCCACGGAATGTATGCCTCATCGATTCGCCGTCTTAGACGGGACACGTTTCCTGTTGGTTGTGTGCGCACCAAAAAGTGAGACGGCTGCCTCCGAATACGGGAAACACCGGGTGAATTTCATGACGGCCGGGAAAACAACGTCTTTCCGAAAGGTGATTTCGAAGTGAATCGCCCTCACGGGCCGCTCCGGAGAGTGATCGCGGACCGGGCTTGACCTGGAGCGCACTCCAGGTTCTAACGTTCTTGTCATGACCAGCGGACAGCCCCTCCCGCAGGACCGGGAACCGTCGTTGACCATCGCCCAGGTGGCCGAGCGCACCGGCCTTACGCACGACACCCTGCGCTACTACGAGAAGGCAGGCCTGATCGAGCGGGTCGGCCGGACCACCGGCAACCAGCGGCGCTATCAGGCGGCCGACCTGGCCTGGCTGGAGTTCCTGCTGCGGCTGCGCGAGACCGGCATGTCGATCGCCGACATGCAGCGCTTCGCGCTGCTGCGGTCCGAGGGGGACGCGACGGTCGCCGACCGGCTGGCGATGCTCCGCGGGCACCGAGCCGAACTGGCCGACCGCATCCGGGCGCTCAGGCGCAACGCGGCCGCGCTGGACGACAAGATCGATCACTATGAACGGCTGCTGGACGAGCGGCAGCCGGGGACGGACGGACCGGCATGAGCGAGAGCACCACCCGTGACGAGCGTTTCACCCACGGCCTGGAGGTTCTGAAGAAGGTCGACGGCGAGGCCGGGCAGCGGGTCGTCGACTCGCTCGCCGACATCAACCCGGAGCTGGGCCACCAGATCGTCGCCTGGGCCTTCGGGGAGATCTACGACCGGCCCGGACTCGCCCCGCGCGACCGCCAGCTGGTCACCCTGGGCATGCTCACCGCGCTCGGCGGCTGCGAGGCCCAGCTGGACGTGCATGTGAACGCGGCCCTCAACGTGGGTCTCACGCCCGAGCAGATCACGGAGGCGCTGCTGCACTCCGCCGTCTACTGCGGCATACCGAAGGCGCTCAACGCCACCTTCGCCGCGAAGAAGGTCTTCGCCGAGCGCGGGTTGCTGCCGCTCGGACAGCAGCCCGCCGAGGAGGAGCCGGCGGCTGCTTCCGCCTGACCCGGGGACTGCGCCGCCCGCCCCGGCGGCTGCCTCCGCCCGGCCCGAGGGCTGCCGCCGCCCTGCTCGCCGCCGCCTTCACCCGGCCCGAGGGCTGCCGCCGCCCGGTCCCGCCGCCTTCAGGGCTGTCTCGGCCCGGCCCGCCGGCTGTCCCGCCTCGGAGGCGGCCTTCGCCCCACCCGGGTCGATCGCTACGGGACTCATCGGCACGGCAGGATAGGAACAGGGGGCAGAGGCGCGTCGACGGACGGACAGGAGTTGATGATGGGCGAGTTCTGGCCCGTGGCCGACGTCCTGACCCACCTGGCCGGATGCTGGCGGGTGGAGCGGACCGTGCGGGACCTGGCGAGCGGTGCCGAAGGGCGCTTCGAGGGGGTCACCGTCTTCAGCCCGCTCGACGGCGGCGGGCTGCTGCACGAGGAGTCGGGGACTTTCACCTGGCAGGGCGTGCCGAGGGAAGCGACGCGGACGCTGCGGTTCCTGCCGGGGAGTGCGCCGGGCACGGCGGACGTACGGTTCGCGGACGGGCGGCCCTTCCACGAGCTGGACCTGACCACGGGGCGGTACATCGCCGATCACCCCTGCTCGGCGGACCTCTACCGGGGCGAGTTCACCGTCACGGACGCCGACCACTGGCGCACGGTGTGGCGGGTGGGCGGACCGGCCAAGGACCTGGTGCTGACCACCGGCTACGCGCGCGTGCGCTGAGTCGACGCGGCGTCGAGGCGGAGGTTCCAGCGGCCCGCCCGGCCCGTCACGGTGGTCGTCGACAGCGGACGGACGTCGATGTTCCAGTAGGTCGCGGGCGGGGCCTTGAGTGCGTACACGAGGGCTGCGCGGATCACGGAGGGCTCGGCGACGGCGACGATCCGGCCGCCGTCCTCCACCGGGCGGGTGTCCAGCCAGCCGCCGACCCGCGATATGAAGGCCAGCAGCGACTCGCCCCCGTGCGGGGTGGAGCGCGGGTCGGCGAGCCAGGCGTCCACCGCGTCCGGCTCGCGGGCCATCGCCTCGCCCAGGGTCAGCCCCTGCCAGCGGCCCATGTCGCAGTCGCGCAGGGCGAGCTGCACCAGCGGGGCGTACCCGAGGGCGTCGCCGGTGGCACGGCTGCGCGGGGTCGGGGAGCAGTAGCGCAGCTCGGCCGCCGCCAGCGGCAGCAGATCCCCGGCGAGGCGCTGCACCTCGTCCCAGCCGGCCTGGTCCAGCGGCCGGTCGTCCTGGAAGCGCTCCGCGAGCAGCGGGGAGCTGCGCGCGGCCGCGACGAACGTGACCCTAAGTGGCATGCGGTGATGGTGTGCCTCAGGTGTGCACAGGTCAAGGGCTGTCGGCTGTGCGCTACCCGGGGTGTGCGAGCGCTTACTCGAAACGGAGGACCATCCACTGGTCGGGACGGTCCAGCGTCCCGAAGCCCAGCTTCTCGTACACGCCGTGCGCGTCCTCGGTGGCCAGCAGGACACGGCGGACGCCGAAGGGCCGCAGGTGGTCGCGGATACGGCCGACGAACGCCGTGCCGACGCCCTTGCCGCGCACCGACGGGTCGACGTACACGTCGGCGAGCCAGGCGAACAGCGCGCCGTCGGTCACCACGCGCGCGTAGGCGACCTGTTCACCCGAGCCGGCGGCGTACACCCCGAAGTTGATCGAGGCCGCCATCGCGCGCTCGTGCTTCTCCCGGGGGCGGTCGATCGCCCAGTACGCGTCGGTCGACAGCCAGCCGTGGACACGGTCCACGTCGACGCGGGCGGTGTCGGCGGAGAACTCGTAGCCGTCGGGGAGATCGGGTGCGTCATTCATGCGGGGATCCTCACAGGACGGCAGGACCGGCGTCGAACGGATTTAGCCGACGGGTCCACCGTCCCGCCCGCCGAGGCCACCGTCCCGTGCGCGCGGGCCACCGTCCCGTACGCCCTCGCCACCGCCCCGCCCGCCGAGGCCACCGCCCCGCCGAACCGCCCTCGCCCGCCCCGCCCCGGAACACGCCCCAGGTGTCCCTGGGTGTGCCCTAGGTGAGCACCTCGTCGCACGCCACCCGCAGCCGCCATACCCCCTCCGCGATCTCCCCCGTCCCCGCCACCGCCGCAAAACTCAGGCGCAGATGGCTCGCCGGGGGCTCGGCGCTGAAGTAGGGGCGGCCCGGCGTGACGGCCACCCCCGCGCGCAGGGCCGCGGCGGTCAGGGACGACTCGTCGGTGCCGTCGGGGAGGCGGAGCCAGAGGTGGTAACCGCCGGACGGGATGTGCGGCAGGGCGAGTTCGGGAAGACGGCGGGCGAGTGCGGCCGTCATCGCGTCGCGGCGGGTCTTCAGCTCGGCCGACAGCGCCCGCAGATGGCGGGGCCAGGCCGGTGAGCCGACTAGTTCCAGGGCGGCCTCCTGCAGCGGCCGGGGCACGAAGAAACTGTCCACGACCTGGATGGCGCGCAGGCGTTCCAGCACGGGTCCGCGCGCGGCCAGCGCGCTCACCCGGAAGCTGGGCGAGGTCGCCTTGGTCAGCGAGCCGACGTGGACGACGACACCGTCGGGGTCGTCGGCGGCCAGCGTGCGGGGCAGCGGACCCGAGTCGGCGTGCACGAGACGTCGTACGTAGTCGTCCTCGATGACGAACGCTCCCGCGGCGCGGGCGATGCGCAGCACCTCGGCGCGGCGTTCCGGGGCGAGGACCGCGCCGGTCGGGTTCTGGAACAGGGGCTGGCAGACGAACACGCGGGCGCCGGTGGCCCTGAAGGCGTCGGCGAGCAGGTCGGTCCGTACGCCGTCGGGGTCGACCGGCACCGGGACCGGGCGCAGGCCGGCCGAGCGCGCCAGGGCCAGCATGCCCGGGTAGGTGGGCGACTCCACGAGGACCTGGGCACCGGGCGGGGCGAGCGCCCTGAGAGCCGTGGCCAGCGCGGACTGCCCGCCGGCGGCGATGAGCACCTCGGCGGCCGTGACGGCGCCGCCGATGCCGCGCGCGAACCATTCCCGCAGCTCCGGCAGGCCTTCCAGCGGGGGCCTGCCCCAGGCTCCGGGCCGTCGTCCGGCCCGGGCGAGGGCCGCGGCCATCGCCCGCTCGGGCTGGACGGAGGGGTGGGGGTAACCGCCGTTGAACTCCAGCACGCCCGGGGGCGGTGCGGCGAGGCAGACCGTGACGCCGGAGGCGTCCACCGTGCGCGGTACGAGGTCGGCGGCGCCCTCGGCGCTCAGCGCGACCTCCTGCCAGGAGGTGTCCCCGGCGGGCTCGGCGGCGGCCCGCGGCCGCGCACGGAAGGCGCCGGCGCCGGGCCGGGTGACCACCAGCCCCTCGGCGGCCAGCTGGGCCAGGGCCCGCGAGACGGTCACCGGACTGACCCGGAACCGCTCGACCAACGCTCTGCTCGATGGGAGCTTTCCACCTGGAGAGTAGCGGTCGAGCTCCCGTCGTAGCTGTTCTGCCAGTTCACCGACACTGCTACGCTCGGACATGAGAGTACAGAGTAGCGCTACTACCCCGTCGGCGATAGCGGTCACCGCTCCTCGCGAGCGCCGGTCCTTCGGCACGGGGCTGGCCGCCCTCGGCGTGATCGCCTTCTCCCTCACCTTCCCGTCCACCGCGTGGGGCCTGGAGAGCTTCGGCCCCTGGTCCCTGGTGGCCGTGCGCAGCGTCCTCGCGGCGCTCGTCGCGGGCAGCTGCCTTCTGGTGCTGAGGGTGCCGCTGCCCGAGCGGCGGCACCTGCCGGGTCTCGCGGTCGTCGCCGCCGGCGTGGTGCTCGGCTTCCCGCTGCTGACGACGCTCGCCCTGCAGACCTCGACCACCTCGCACGCCGCCGTCGTGGTGGGCCTGCTCCCGCTGACCACCGCCGCCTGCTCGGCGCTGCGCATGGGCCACCGGCCCTCGCGTCGGTTCTGGCTGGCGGCGCTCGCCGGTGCGGCGGCCGTGATCGCCTTCACGGTGGGCCAGAGCGGCGGCGCGCTCACCGCCGCCGACGGATATCTGTTCGCCGCGCTGCTGGTGTGCGCGGCCGGCTACACCGAGGGCGGCAGGCTCGCCCGGGTCATGCCCGGCTGGCAGGTCATCGCCTGGGCGCTGGTGCTGTGTCTGCCGCTGAGCGTGCCGGCCGCCGCGCTGGCGCTGTCGTCCGAGCCGGTGCAGCCGACCTGGCACGGCCTGACGGGTCTGGTGTGGGTCTCGGTGGTCTCGCAGTTCCTCGGGCTGGTCGTCTGGTACCGCGGGATGGCGGCGATCGGGATTCCGAAGGCCAGCCAGTTGCAGTTGGCCCAGCCGCTGCTCACACTGGTGTGGTCGGCACTGCTGCTGGGCGAGCACCTCACGGCGGCCGCTCCGCTGACCGCCGTCGCCGTGCTCGTCTGCATCGCCGTCACCCAACGGTCGTGACCGTGAGGAGGGCCTGATGCGCGCAACCGTGGGCGACCAGCTTGTCCAGCACGGCAGGGTGGTCGGCGAACACGACCACATCTCCGAGGTCGTGGAAGTGCTGGGTTCCGAGGGCAATCCTCCGTACCGCGTCCGCTTCCAGGACGGGCACGAGGCGATCATGTCCCCCGGCCCCGACTGCCAGGTCAAGCACAAGGAAAAGAACCAGCACTAGATCAGCGCGGTGGCTTCGCCGGCTGCCCGTAGTGGTCGGCGACCACCCGTGCCATCGCCCCGATCGGATCCGCCGCCACCTCCTTGGCGGCGAAGAACACGTGCCCGCGCACCTGCGGGTACCGGGCGGCGAACGTGAGGTGCCGGGACAGCTCGACCGGGTCCCGCCACGCCTCGGGCTGTCCGGCGGCCCCCGCCCTGTAGAGCGCCTCACCGATGTACAGCTGCGTCCCGGTGCCCTCCGCCGCCTTCGCCCACCAGTCGACCAGTGTCGTGTAGTCGGCGGCGGCGAAGCCGATGTGCCAGTACAGCTGCGGGACGATGTAGTCGATCCACCGGTTGCGGACCCAGGTGCGCGTGTCCGCGTGCAGGTCGTCGTACGTCTGGACGCCCGCCTGTGTGTCCGAACCGAGCGGGTCGGTCGTGGCGTTGCGCCACACGCCGAAGGGGCTGACCCCGAACCGGGTGCCGGGACGCACCCGCCTGATGCCCGCCGCCATCTCCTTCACGAGCGTGTCGATGTTGTCGCGGCGCCAGGCGGCCCGGCCGGGGAAGTCGCCGCCGTAGCGGTCGTAGGCGGCGTCGTCGTCGAAGGTCTGGCCCGCGACCGGGTACGGGTAGAAGTAGTCGTCGAAGTGGACGGCGTCGACCGGGTACCGGGCGACCGCGTCGAGCATGGCCTGCTGCACGAAGGCGCGGACCTCGGGCAGGCCCGGGTTGTAGTAGAGCTTCCCGCCGTACGGCACCACCCAGTCCGGGTGCCTGCGCGCCGGGTGCGAGGCGGTCAGCCGGCCCGGATCGGTGTGGTTGGCGATGCGGTACGGGTTGCACCAGGCGTGCAGGTGCAGGCCCCGGGCGTGGGCCTCCTGCACGGCGGTGCCCAGCGGGTCCCAGCCCGGGTCCTGGCCCTGGGTGCCGGTGAGGTACTCGGACCAGGGCTCGTACGGCGAGGGCCACAGGGCGTCCGCGGTCGGCCGCACCTGGAGCACCACGGTGTTGAGCCGGTCACGGACCGCCCTGTCGAGGTGCGCCGTCAGCTCCGCGCGCTGCACGGCCGCCGTGAGGCCCGCCCGCGAGGGCCAGTCGCGGTTGGACACGGTCGCCAGCCACACTCCCCGCATCTCGGAGCTCGCGTCCGGCTCGTGAGCGTCCGGGTCGGGCCGGCCCGGCGTCGCCGCGGCGCCGTGGGCCAGGGTCAGTGTCGACAGCGCCGCCAGCGCGAACGCACGTCGCGACATACGCCCCATGTGCACACCCCCATACGCTCCGGATCCGCTGCGTCACGGATCGTTCCGCGCCCCAGGATGCACCCACCCGGGCGATCGATCATCGATACTTGGCGGTAACGTGCACGATCGGAGCAGGCACCGAACCCGGAGTCCTGCCGGAGCCGGAGAACACCAGCGAAGGGAACGATGTGACCGACATCGAGCGCGTCGGAGTCGTGGGCTGCGGCCAGATGGGCGCCGGCATCGCCGAGGTGTGCGCCCGCGCGGGACTGGACGTGAAGGTCGCCGAGACCACCGGCGAGGCCCTGGAGATCGGCCGTACCCGGCTGCTCAACTCCGTGACCAAGGCGGCCGAGCGCGGCAAGATCAGCGAGGAGGAGCGGGACGCCACGCTGGCGCGGCTGAGCTTCACCACCGATCTCGGCGAGTTCGCCGACCGCGATCTGGTGATCGAGGCGGTCGTGGAGAGCGAGCAGGTCAAGACGGAGATCTTCCAGGTGCTCGACCAGGTGGTGACCCGTGCGGACGCGATCCTGGCCTCCAACACCTCCTCCATCCCGCTGGTGAAGCTGGCGGTCGCCACCTCCCGCCCCGACCACGTGGTCGGCATCCACTTCTTCAACCCGGCCCCGGTGCAGCGGCTGGTCGAGCTGATCCCGGCGCTCACCACCTCCGAGGGCACCCTCGGCCGTGCCCAGCTGTTCGCCGAGAAGCTGCTCGGCAAGCACGCCATCCGCGCCCAGGACCGCTCCGGGTTCGTCGTGAACGCGCTGCTGGTGCCCTACCTGCTGTCCGCGATCCGGATGTTCGAGTCGGGCATCGCGAGCCGCGAGGACATCGACAACGGCATGGAGATGGGCTGCGCCCACCCGATGGGCCCGCTCAAGCTGTCCGACCTGATCGGCCTGGACACCATCGTCTCCATCGCCAACTCCATGTACGCCGAGTACAAGGAGCCGCTGTACGCCGCTCCCCCGCTGCTCCAGCGCATGGTCGAGGCGGGTCGGCTCGGCCGGAAGTCCGGCTCGGGCTTCTACACCTACGGCTGACTACGAAGAGCGACGCCCCGCGGGCCCGGCACCGAACTCGGTGCCGGGCCCATCTGTTTCACACACCGTGTGCGCGCCGGGCACGCATATGCCCTTCGCACACTCTCCCCACACGCCCACCAGGCGAGTTCACTCTTCATGCGCATGCAAGGGATGCGGAACAACCACGTCCGACTACGGAAAGGAGTGGACTCGTGACCGCCGACCCGGAGCATCCCGTGGTCCATGGAGAACTCGCAGAGTTACGTCGCCGCCTCGACGTGGCGTACGCCCAGGTCGAGGGAGGACTCGCCCTGCTCAGTCACCGCGCCAAGGAGACCGCCAAGGAGGTGGACGAGCTGCACACCCGCTTGAGCTCGCTGGAACACGCACGCTGGCCACTGCCCTCGGTCGCCGCGCTCACGGCTCTGGGAGCGCTCGCCGTGACGGTCTGGCAGGCGCTGGGCCACTAGGCATCGGCGAGCCTGAGATGGTGCAGCAGGAGTAACGCGGCCGCCATGTTGGCGGCCGGGACCTCCCCTCGGGCGATCAGGTCGGGGACGACTTTGAGGGGGACCCATTCGCGGCGGTCCGACTCGAAGTCGTCCACGGGGTGTCCGATGTACTCGGCCCGGTCGGACCAGTAGATGTGGTGCCGGGCGTCCGTGAGGCCGTTGGACGGCTCCACGCTCATCAGGTGGTGCAGGGGTCCCGGCCGCCAGCCGGTCTCCTCCTCCAGTTCTCTGGCGGCCGCACTTGCGATGTCCTCGCCGTCCTCGACCACACCCGCGGCCAGTTCCCAGCCCCAGCTGTCGGTGATGAACCGGTGGCGCCACAGGAGCAGGACTTCGTTGGCCTCGTTGACCACCGTGGCGACGGCGACCGGCCGCAGCCGGATCAGGAAGTGGTCGAGGTGCCGGCCGTCCGGCAGCTCGACATCTGCGAGATTGACGCTGAACCAGCGGTTTTCATACACAGTTTGTTCGTTCCGTTTCGTCCACTGCACGGTTCTGCCACCTTCCGACGAGTAAGTGGCAATATCGCAGCAGGGACTTCTCCAGGCCTACAGCGCAGACCTCAGCCCGGGGGCTACAGCGGTACGCGCAGTGCGCCGTCGATGAGTTCGGCCGCTTCGGCCGTTCCGGCCGAGCCGCAGCGCACCAGATGCTCGCGCACCGCGCGGAGTCTGTCGCGCAGCCGCTGGGACTCCATCCCGCGGGCCTGCTCCGCCATCTGCACGGCGACGGCCACCGCGTTGTCGGCGTTGCCCTGCCGCAGCTCGATCGTGCTGAGCATGGCGAGCCGGTGCACCCGTCCCCGGTCGTGGGCGGGGTTGTCGACCGCGGCCGCCGCGTGCTCCCGGGCGGCGGCGAGTTCACCGAGGCTGAGCAGCGCCTCGGCCACCTGGACGTTGACGAGGCCCGGCTGGACGTAGCCGGTCTCGTCGGGCTCGTACCCGCGCCGGATGCGGTCGGCGGCCGTCTCGGCCCGGCGGATGCAGGACAGCGCGCTGCTGCTGTCGCCGAGGTGGGCGTACGCCTTGGCCTGCATCGCGTACAGGTCGGAGGCGAGGGCCGGGGTGATGTGCTTGCCGGCGGCGCGCAGCGCGGCCTCGGCGAAGGCCACGGCCTGGCGGTACTCCTTCATGAACAGCGCCTGGTTGACGAGCAGCGCGATGACGTAGGCGCCAAGTCCCCGGTCACCGCTGGCCTTTGCCAGCCTGAGGGCCTGGTGGAAGTAGCGCTGCGCGAGGCCGTGCGCGTCGGAGTCGTACGCGCAGATGCCCGCGATGGCCACCAACCCGCCCGTGGCCCGGTGCAGTTGGCGGCCGGTCGCGTCGGTGTAGCTGCCGCGCAGCAACGGCGCCGCCTCGGTGTTGAGGAAGCCGACGATCCGGGTGCGGGTCGCGATGCCGCCGGCCTTGCGGTACATCTGCTCGTAGTGGGTGCGGGCGGCGCGCAGCATCTGGATGTCGGCCGTGGTGACCCGGTGCCGGCCGCCCCGGGAGACGTCCTGGTCCTCGGGCGGGTTCTCCCACTCCCACACCGGCATCACGGCGGGGGTGCCGGTGACCGCGGGAGCGCCGAGCACATGCGGCCGCTGCTGTTCGTCGGAGCGCCACAGCGCGGTGGCCCGCTCCACGAAGCCGGAGAGCGAGCCGGCGTGCGGGGTGCTGGGCTCGCCCGGCACCCCGAGGCCGATGTCGTCCAGGGTGACGGGCCGGTGCAGCCGTCCCGCGAGCACCTCGCAGATCAGGTCGGGCACCTGGCCGCGTGGCCGCTGGCCCTTCAGCCACCGCGCCACGGCGGTGTGTTCGTAACGGAGCGTCAGGCCCCGTTTCCGTCCGGCCTGGTTGACGTGGGCGGCGAGACCGGCGTGCGAGATCCCCGCCTCGTCCAGGATCGCGTCGAGCAGAGTGTTGGGCTGCATGGGATTGCCCCCCGAGTCGCCTGGTGCCGTCAGCGTAGTGCGTCCGCTTTCACACGGGGTGTGAACGGAGTGCGCGAATCCGCAGCGTGTGCACACTGTTGCGGAGAGTGTTCTGCCGGTTCACTGAAAGTCCTCGCAAGAGGCTGGCCAAGCCGCCGGCTCCCCCTCAGAAAGCGGTGGCTTGGCCAGACGCGTCCGCAGAGGTGCGGCGGCCGACGGTGCGGTGCCGGGCCAGCGGTGCCTTGCCGGACCAGCGGTGCGGTGCCGCACCAGCGGTGCGGTGCCGGACTAGCGGTGCGTGGTCGGTTGCGGGTCGGTGGGGGCTTGTCGCGCAGTCCCCCGCACCCCCGGTATGCCGACGTTCCTGCGATCGTTGCGCAGGACCAGTACGGCGACATCGTCCGTGGGCTTGCCGGCCGTGTGCTGCAGCAGAGCTCCGAAGACCGTGCGCAGCACCGTCTGGGCCGAGACCGGATGATCGTGTACGGCCTCACGCAGCACGGTCGGCAGGGAGAGGAAGCGGCCCCGGGCGTCCCGGGCGTCCTCCGCCCCGTCCGTGAAGAGGACCAGGGACTCGCCGGGGAGGAGGCGGCCGCACGGGCGGGCCTCCAGCTCCGCCGGCAGGGGGAAGGGACCCAGGGGCGGGAGCGGCTCGGCCCGGGTGAGCGGCTCCACGCGGGTGCCGCTGAGCAGATACGGCCAGGGGTGACCGCAGTTGAGGGCGCGTAGCTCGCCCTCTTCGCCGATGTCCAGGAGCAGGAGGGTGACGAACTCCTCGGCGACCGGGTTGTCGGGGTCCGGGGCGCCGTTCGCGGGGTGTTCGGCACGGGACCGCTCGCGCAGGTGCCGGGCCAGGGCACGCTCCAGTCTCCGCAGGACCGAGCCGAGTTCGGGCTCGTCGTGCGCCGCCTCGCGGAAGCTGCCGAGCACGGCGGCGACGGTGCCGAGGACGCCGAGGCCGTGGCCGCGTACGTCCCCCATCACCACCCGGACCCCGTGTTCGGTGGCGACCGCCTCGTACAGGTCGCCGCCGATCGTCGCACCGCGGTCGGCGGACAGCTGGGCCGCGGCGAGATTCAGACCGCCGAGGCGGGCCGGCACAGGCCGCAGGACCACGCTCTGGGCGACGCCGGCGACCCGGCGGGCCTGGCGCAACTCGCGCAGCAGGGCACGACGGACATACACGATCAGTCCGGTGCCGACGGCGAAGAACACGGCGCTGGTGACGATGCGTGCACCGAGCCCGTCCTGCTGCGGGCAGCCGAATCTGTAGGCGACCGCCACGGCTCCCCAGAGCGTGGCCAGTACGGCTCCCCGCGCGGCGGGTGCCCGCGCCTTGATGCGGATCATGCCTCTGGTCCCCCAAATGGGCCCTGACAGAGCAGACGGACCGACCCCGAAAGGCCGGTCCGATTCTGTCCAGAGGCACGGCCCAGAAGGGTCGGATCCCTCCCGATTCCCACCCGAACGAGTGAGAACACCCAGGCCAGCCTGCATTTATGCAGCTGACGGCAGGTCTACGCGCCCCTGAGGGGCGCGGGGCTGTGTTTCCTGTGCGGCTCCGCCGCGTGGGCGCGGGGCGCCCCGCCGGGCCCCCACC